>JAISZQ010000387.1 GCA_031269165.1 Spirochaetaceae bacterium | reverse complement strand
GCGGGGGGCGGGCCACCCGCTGAAGGGGGTAGCGTAAGAATTGCGGAGGGCGTAGGCCGGAGCAAGTCTGGAGCGAGGGGGAAGACTTTCCCCCTTTTGCTGGGTTTTGGAACAGCCTCAATGGATAATGGAAAAGGGATAATGCCGTATCTTGGACGATAGACGTTCCCCTCCTATCATTTTCCATTCGCGCAAAGCGCGTTTCATCGTCCGTAGAGAATGCCCGGCGGGTACGCCTGTCCCCGGCTGGGACGCGGGATGTCTATGGTGAAGCGGGATTCGCTGTCGAGGCCCTCCCGTTCAACCCGGCCGTTTTCGGCGCGGTAGCGGGCGGTTACCTGCCAGACAAAGACCCCGCCTTCGGCAAGCCGGTTGAGGTCGTCGAATACAACGCTCGTGCCGTTCGTCGGGCGGCTTGCAACCAGCGTTTCCCGCGCGCCCCCGTCTTTCCAAAGCGTAAAGACATACTCGTTTGCGCCTTCCACGGCGTCCCAACGAAAGACAACCCGGCGGCTTTCCCGCAAGGCTTCGGGCTGCATCGCGGTGCCGTCTGCCGGAACGAGGGAGCGCACCGCGGGAAGCGGCGGCGCGGGCAATACGCGGAACATCGACGGGGAACGCGCCCCGATGCTGAAGCCTTCGGATGTGGTTCCCGTAACCGTCCAGTAGTAATCGCCGGGTTCCAGCGCGGGGAGGTTGATCATCGGGGGCGGATTCTGAATGTCCAGTATCGGCGTGCCGGAGAGCGGGTTCGGGTTGCGGGAGAGCACAAATCGGGAACGGGCCGGGGTTTCGGCACTGGTCCACTGAACGAGACCGGCCCTGCGCGTCTCGGCCAGCGGGATTTGCGCGCCGTTTGCGGGAGAAACCAGCGCGACAGGTTCAAAGACAACCGCTGTAACCTGAAACCGGGCCGGGGAACGGGCAGATGCCGGGTAGTTGTCCTCGATCTCCGCGAGAACCGTCCAGTAATAGGTTCCTTCGCCCAGACGCGGCAACGCGAGCGGGGAAACCGGATCGCGCGCATCCATGACGGGAGTGCCCTGCAAGGGGTCGGGGTTTCGCGACAGGATGAAGCGCGACGCACGGAGCGATTCGGTCGTCGTCCAGATCGCGCTCATACCGGAACGAAGGGCGTTCCTCCCCGTGATGGTTGCGTCACGCGCCGGGGAAACGAGGTTGACATGTGCAACATTCCGCGCCACAAACCGCTGTTCCACGCTATTTCCGGCCCGTTCCAGTCCTTCGTTTTTCGTTGTGCCCATCGCCTGAACGGTCCACGTGTAGTTGCCGGGCGTAACGGGAACAGACACCGACAAGGCCCCCGCCGTATTCGTTTCGTGAACGAGGGTGTTTCCCCCGTTTGTGCGGTACAACCTGAAAGCGTAGTTGTCCGCGCCGGAGACGGGCCGCCAACTGAATGCGACCGGCGTTTGGGCGAGCGAAACACGGCTGCCTTCCACCGGGGTTACGACAACGGGAGCCGGAAGGGGCTTTACGTCTTCGGCAAAGAAGCTGGCTTGGAATAGACGGGCCGCCGGTTCAGGCGAGACGAGCCCCTCCGCATCTGTCTGGGTTACCGTCCAGTAGTAGGAACCGGCTTGGAGCAAGGCGTCTTTTGCCGTGTAGGTATAATAGTTGTTGCCGACGGGCGTATTGATGACCGGAGACGAAAGATCGGCGTTGCGTGAAACGATGAAACGAAACGATACCGCCTCGGCGTCGCCCTTCCATGAGAAGTAGGTGTCCGGCCCGCGCGGCGCGATGCTGATGATGTTGCCCGGACTGGGCAGCATGAGTTGCGGCTCAGGGATAGTGCCGGGCATGCGTACAATGGTAAACGAAGACACCTCCGAAACGGCGGGCGTGCCGCTCACGTCTTGGGGAAAAACCGGCTCCACGCGCCAATACCATGTCCCCTCGCCAAGTTCCGATGTGACTTGGGCCGTTCCCGGTACGTTTGTCGTAACGACAGGCGAGGCAAGGGCCGGATTATCCGCGATAACAAGCCGGAAAGAGAGCGGGTCGTCCGTCCCCGACCATTCATAGCGAACGGATGGCCGGATATTGCGAAAGGTAATCGTTTCGCCTGGGAGAGGCGCGACAAGGCGCGGTGGCGGCGCATATATGACGGAAACCTTGCCGGTAGACGCATTGGACACATAGTCCTCTCCGTTTTGCGAAACCGGATAGGCTCGCCAATACGTCGTACCCGCGGGAACCTGCAATGCGGCCCGTTCCGTCGCGGCAACATCTTCCGCATAGGTTATCCTGCGAAAGTTCCGGTCGGCAGCACATTCAATCCGCGTCGTCATACCCGCCTGATAATTCGTATTGTTCCATAAAAACTCAACGCGAGACGAAGAGGGCGGCGCGTTTTCCCCGGCGACTATCTTCATATCCGGCTTGGGCGCGTACACAAGCGCGCGCGGCCCGGTAGCAACCGTCCCGTCTGGATTGTAGAAAACGCCTGATCCCGCCTGGGCCACCTGTGTCGTTCCGTCTTCGTCGACCAGCCGCACGTTCCCGGCCGCGACCGCGAGACTGAACGCGCCATCATTCCCGGTGCCGGCGCTTATCACGCCGCCTTCGCCGACATTGATCGTCTTGCCACCCGACACGAGCGCCACACCGCCCCGCGCGGAATCCACAGAGATACCGCCCTCGGTAAAGTCAATACGCGGCCCGTTCTCGTCGGCAAAAATCTGGACGAGGCTGTTTTCGTTGAGATTGATCACCTGCCCGCCTGAACTAAACGTGACGGATGCCTCCGATATTTCCGCTGTCCGAATGACATCGCCGTTATACACCGGAGATTCCCGTTGGAGCCGGTCCCACAACACGCGGTCGATAAATCGTCGTTGCGCGGCCTTTTTCTTGAAGGTAATCGTTCCGACGGGCTGTTCTCCGGCCTTGACCATTCGCTGGTTCAGATCGGCCCAAAACCGGTAGACAAAGAACGTTGCAAAAAAGAGACAGAGAATGATAACCAGCGTGTCAAGAATACGGTTGTGTTCCTTGTCTTCCTGCCGGGCGGTTTTTTTCACTACCGGTTTCTGCCTCTTTTGCGGCCTCATACGTACACAATCGGCAAAACCCGCCCGAAACTTTCCCCCGACAGGGAAACAGGGGAAACCGCCATGATAACGGATCGATGTGCTGTTATCTCAGTCGGCATATCGCCCCGTTATCAAAGGAGGCTGTTCCAAAAACTGAAGTTTTGGAACAACCTCAAAGTAAATGACGTTGCCCTGAAGAATGCCTTGACAGTCTCCCCTGAAAAATACGATTATAACGCTGGTGAAGCGGCGGATGCGCCTATTCTTCGTTGCATTTTTGAAAAAGAGAACGGTACCGGGTTGGCGGCGAATCGGGTTGTTACCCAAGCCTCTTTGTTTCCTGCTTTTTGTCCTCCTCGCGGAAGCGGTGTTCCCGCAAACCTCAATCCCGGCGATTCCCGTGTGGCGCGGGGCGTTGGGCGGCGTGGTGCTTTGTCAGCCTTCGTGCCGGGATGGGGTGGTGATCGCGGTGTGCGACGGCGGATTCGTACGGGCGTTCAGTTATGGCGGGCGTGACTTGTGGACATACCGGATCCGGGGAAGGCTCGCGCCATTTGTGACGAGAGGGCCTGACGGTATCAGTTGGGTTGCGCCTGAAGAGGCGGGTGGCCCGAAGAGTCTCATCGCGTTGAACCGGGTGGGGCGAAAAGTCTCCGAGATTCGGTTTGACAGGCCCTTTACCGCGCCGCCTGAGGCGGGGCTCGACGGGAGAGTCTTCGTCCCTTTTGGCGATACGGTCGTCACCTACACGTTCAGCGGCCAAAAACTCGGCGAGTCGAAGGCGGGAGAGAGCGCTTACAACGGCTTTGCGCCGATACGTCCCCCCATCTATCCCGACATAACGTTGACGATGACCCGCGCCGAGGGCCGAGAGCCCGGCAACGAGTGGCTTCTCGACATAATGGGCGCGACGGCGTTGCCCGCCTACAACGGGGACGGCCTCGTGATTGCCGGAGGTGAGAACTGGGTTTTGGCCGCCTACCGGGTAAAAGACCCGGAGCCGCCATCCGCGCCAAAACCGCCTGAAACCTACGGGCTGGCAAAGTGGACTTCGCCGCCCGAATGGGTCTCGCGGGAAGGCATCGCGGCGGCACTTGACCAGGGAAATGTCGGGGACAACGAGCGGATTTTTGCCTCGTTTTTGATGGAGGATAGCCGGGTAACGCCTACGCTCAAACTTCCGGCGATAACCATTGCCGGGCGGGTCGAAGCGCTTGCCCTGTTGGGGCGGCTTGGTTCCCCGGAATATGTGCCGTTTCTCGTTGACGTGTTGAATCGGGAGTCCAACTCCTTCATAAAAGCCGCCGCCGCCCGTGCGATTGGCGCGATCGGTATCGACCGGGACGGCAAGGCGCTGAACGCTTTCATCAGAAAGGTGTTGCCCGTCTTCCCGACAAGCGACACCGTGGTCCTCAACGCGATTGTTGAAGCCGTCGGTACGCTCAGCATCATCAACGGGCCGCCGGTTTACGATCGGGGCGCCGTCATTCTGGGCACTTTGTCCACTCAGCAAACCTTTCCCAGCATCCAGAAGCAGGCCGCCTCTTGGCTGGCACGGATGCTTGAGCCGCCTGCGATGAACAACGAATAGTTGTCAGGAGGGACACCCCCAACGCATCTCAATAAAAACTATTTATGCAATGCTTTAATAACGAACGTTGCAACAACTTTTTCCATGACGCTTTGTTTTATTTTTTACCTTGGCGGCTTTGTGGAGATGAATCGTTGTTTTGACTGATCGCTCTCAACATCAAAATGGGTGTTGAGTAAATCGTTGATGGCTTCCAGTGATTTTTTTGCCTTGTCTTCTAGTTCCCATGCTTCAAGTATTTTTTTTACTATTTCTTTTCGTTCCGGTTTAGGCAGAAACGGAATAGAAACTTTTTTTATGTATTCCCAATTAATGGTCTGCCTTCCCATACCGATAGCCGATGATAAAAAATCCGCACGAATTTCCGTCGTCCTTAATATAGACCACAAATAGAGGCTGTCTCCATCATTATAACATTTTAGAACGGTATAACTACCGGAAGCCAATGCACCGTCAAATTCTTCGGTAATATATCCTATCGCGCCATGAAACGCATTAAGATCGCTAAACACAATATCCCCGGTTCGAACCACCTTCATTTTCTTAAAATTGATCTCCTTGCCAAGCCTGGTTTCATCTGTTTTACAACGGCCTGTGTATGTAATTGTCATTATTCTAAATTCTTCATCGGGAAAATCTTTAACAGGCTCAATGATCTCATCCCGCGGAGAACACAATTCATATAACGGAAATACTTCTGCCCCGTCTTTTTCCCATTTACTTACAAACCGTCCAAACAAAGGAAGACAATGTTTAACATCTAATCTGTCTTTGAGCTTATCAGCAGATACAAGCCATTCACCGCTCTCGCCATTCTTATACCTTTTAAATGCATCCAGAATAGTCTCAATTTCCCATGATGCCAGCTTGCGCGCCTCTTCGACTTTCGATGGCTTGGTCGACATGGGCAAATCATCAACGCCGAGATAAATTGAAGAATACATAAAAACCGCAGGTTGTGTTTCCGTATTTGTTGTTTTTTTCTCAAGGAAGATAAGAGCAGTTTTAACACGTGCGTTTGATTGCTGAAATGCATCTCCATGCAGGGAAATAATAGAGCGGATAATAAAATTTGCTCGAATAAAATCACGAACGTATGCGTAATCGGGTGATGATAAAATGGTTTCGTCAATAATAGAAATTAACTTGCCGCCTGATATTAACAAATCTCGATACCGTTCAAGAAACATAGCGCTACCTCGCAACCGGCTTCGTCTTTTTGATGTCGCCTCATCAATCTTTCCGAGGTCGTATTCTTTTAATATTTTTTTCTGCGCTTCATTTGAATCTTCATACCACATGGAGAAAGGCGGATTTGTTAAAACCACATCAAAAGAACCAGAAACAAAATATTCTTTCATTTCCTCGGTTTCATGCCGCACTTCCATTGCATCAGTAGGATCAATTTGTATTGTTTTTTCAAGACTATCTCCTAAATAGATATGACTTCCGCCGTCGCCGTGTAAATACATGTTTATTCGCGCTATTCTGGCAAGTTTTGGGTCCTTTGCCGCATCCACACCAAACAAATAATCAGAACTTAGTTTCTCTATCAAATCGTTTTTTATTTCATTACTATAACTTTGATTTGCCCGAACTTTATTTCGCATTATTGTTAATGCCTCAATTAAAAACCCACCGGTACCGCAACAAGCATCGAGAACTTTGTCTATGTGATTTTCGGTAATAGTTAAATCGGCAAGCAATGTCCCCAATAAAACTATGCTTCGCGGCGTAAAATATTGCCCTAATGAAGAACCACGCATAGTAGCATTTAAAAAAGTTTCAAATAGACGGCCATTTAAGTCTTCATCAATACCAAATAAATCATATTCTTCCAGCTTCTTTACCACTCCCTTAATTGTTGTGGACTTGAGATTAATCCCCTCATCACGATCAAAAAGCGGTTTCTTTTTTCGTTTGTATATATCATCCTCAAGATGTTCCATTAGTTCCTTAAATTGGCTGTCGTTTATTGGATTCATGCTACCTATAGCCTCTCGGGTTGCGATCCAGTTTTCAGAGAAAGCATTAGCAGATTTAGGCACTACAAGATTGCTGTCGGGAGTCTCTTGTTGGTACTCACTGTGCAGTCTTCTGTCGTTCCATAATTTAAGAAATACTAATTTTACGAATTCAATAAAAGCTGAATTCACTCCTCGTTTTTCGGTGTTCCATATATACTTATGGCAGTTTTTAAAAATCCGCTGGGCGTTCTCCTTATTTATTTTTTTTAATTCGACAAGACTATTCATCTCGCCGCTATTTTTATCTTTTCCCTTTAGAGAGTTCTTGCTGAGTAAACTATGCAGTTTTTCATATTTAGTACTACCGGAGTAAAAATCTTTAAAGTCCATTTCCATGAACGGGATACCTTTATCCCATTCATACAGCTTTGTCTTCAAACCGTTTGAAACAAGAAAAAAACGAACAGTTTGTTTTTTGCGGTTTAACAGCAAACAATAATGCGCGCATTGTTCTATATGGTTATCAATATTTTCCTTGGGGCTTTTTGCCTCAACGACCAAGAGAGGGGTTTGCCCAGAAACGATCACATAATCCGGCCTATAATTTATCTTTTTTGAGCCAGTAGAAATAATAAATTTTTCAATGGATTCTTTTGTTTTTATACTTCTATCACTATAACCAAGGTCAGCGAGCAGTTTGTCAACAAACAATTTTTCTACTGAGGATTCGTTAGTGAGTAAAGATAATTCACAAAACAAATTCTTTGTTTTGTTGTAATCAATATCTTCCAGTATTGATTTTCTTTTAATGAAGTCAGAATCCATGCTATTTCCTCTTTGCTGTCCTACAGCAAATCATTACACGATCACCTTCGACTGAACTGAATCCCACGGCCAAACCGGTCTCTCTGTCAAGTTTCCCCGCGTCGAGCGATTCGGTTATAAGGGCTAAAAACTTCCCTTTCTGATTTGAGCATAAAATCGTTACGCATCGAAAACTCCTTTCAGGGGCATTAGTCCCTACCTTTTCAGGCCATGCAACCTAAATTGCGGGCTGTGGCACTTTTTCAGGTTCTTGACCTGTTTTCTCTCTGTCCATACCCTTTTTTTCTGGATCAGCACCCCATTCTTTGGGTATGAGGGCTCGTTTTTTAAGGATAAAAACCCTACATCAGCTAGTATAGGAGAAATTCTTAGAATGTGCAAGGGGAGTGTACCTCTTTTCGGCAATTCCGATTTCAAAAAAAGGGGGAAAGCCTTCCCCCTGTCTCCGGCCAAGCTCAAACCATTGCGGGGTATACCCCGCAATGGTTTGAGCCGTCCTCCGCCACCCCCTTCAGCGGGTTGCTCCGCCCCCCGCAACGCCCCCCGCCACAGTGGAGGCTTACATCCCGTGGGGTTTTGGAACAGGCCCAATTGATGAAAGACCATAGGTCTCAATACCCGCAATCGCAACGGTCCCGCCCTTCGCTTCGATAAATATCGAGACGTTTTCAGGGCGGGGAAAAAGCGTGGCCGTCATCGCTGTTTGGTAATCGTTAAAAAAGAGTTCCACCGAACAGGTGTCGAGAAAGACGTGGAGCGTTATCTCCGTTTTCTCCGCAAGCGCAAGCGGACAGCGGCGGACCCCTGAGGAATGGAACGCATCCGCATGGCCGCAATCAAGAGACAGTTCCGCCCCTGAAAAATCAAGTTCCACACGGGTGTATTCGCCGCCGCCCGCACGAAAATCAAGGATACATTTTTGCGCGGTCGTCTTGGAAAGGCTGATACGCAACAACAGTTCGCAACTAACGCCGTCCCCGGCCTGTAAAGGAACGCGCTCGTCTTCGGACAACAGAAACGCATCGTAGCGTGCGGGCGATTCCCGCAGTGATTGCAGTTCCGCGATGGGAACAAAGCGCAGTTTCCCCTCAATAAACGAAGTTTCAACAGACGTTTCAATCGCCGGTTCAACGCTCCTCGGCAAGGCAAAGTAACCGCACCAGCCCTCCTCTTGCATCGGTCCGTAAGCGTTACTCCAGTCGCTTGCCCAGCCGATGATCACCCTGCGGCCGTCGGGGCAGTCAAAACTTTGCGGCGCGTAGTAATGAAACCCCCGGTCAATTTCCCCCCAGTCCGTATAGGTAAAAACGCCCGTGCCGTAATCCATGTCTCCTGAAAGATAAACCGCTTTCCGGCGTTCAACGCCCATAGGCGAAAAGATAAGGATGTGTTTGTCGCCCAAGGGAAAAAAGTCGGGACATTCCCACATATCCCCCGCCTCGCCGCCCCCACGCCCTGAGTTTTCCGCCAACACATTCACGTACTCCCAGGTGAGCAAGTCCGGTGAACGGTACAGCACCATTTTTCCCCGGCCGTCTTTGCAGGTTCCGGCAACGAGGTACCAGTAATCCCCATGCCGCCACACTTTGGGATCCCGAAAGTCAGGACTGCCCGTTTCAGGCGGACACGCGATAACCGGATTTGCCCGGTGCTTTTCAAAATAAACGCCGTCCCTGCTCTCGGCGAGGCACTGGGTTTGTATGGTTTTCTCTTCGGCGTGAACCGCCCCGGTATAGATGAGGGCGAGTACCCCGTTGTTGTCCACGGCACTGCCGGAAAAACAGCCGCCCTCTTCTCCTTTTTCGTCTAAATCGTAGGACTCGCTGGGGGCCAGGGCTATGGGTTCGTGCCGCCAGTGAACCATATCGCGGCTACTCGCGTGGCCCCAATGCACGGTACCCCATTCCGGCTTGAAGGGGTTGTGCTGGTAAAAGAGGTGATACCGCCCCTGCCAATAGATGAGGCCGTTGGGGTCGTTTATCCACCCTGAGGGGGCCATGAAGTGATACCGTTGCCGGAACCGTCCCGTTTGCGCCCTGACCGCCGCCGCTTCTTGCGCCCGCTGAGCCGCCAGAAGCCGCCTGACATGATAAGTATCTACCGATTTGTTGTTGTCAACCATTCCCTATCCATCCTTTTCATCATTAGGCTTGTTCGATAACTCGGCCGGTTCTCTCACAAGTCCTGCAAAATGCTCCGCATTTTGCCGTTTTAAGCAGTCGTTGTTCGGAAACCGCAATTTCCGAACAACGCTATTGTTTGCAAATGTAAATCAAAATTACAATAATTGAGTCCTGTTAGCCAACCAATTTATCCTTTTGTAGCCCCTAGAGTCATACCGGCAGTTACTTTATTATTCAAAACAAAATAAATGATCAGGGGGGGAAGAATGGAAATAGAAATGGCAGCAAATGTAGAACCCCAGTCAATGTTTCCAAAGGCGCCAACATAATCTCGTAAGCCAACTGCTACGGTCTTTGCGGAATTATCACTGATAAAAGTGTTAGCGAAAATAAAATCGTTCCAAATAAGGATAAAATACATGGATGCAACCGTAATGACTGTATTGGCTCCGAGAGGAAACACAATTCTAAAAAATATTTTATAAGGAGAACAACCGTCAATAATCGCGGCTTCAAGCAGTTCATTGGGAATAAAGGAGTAGAAACTGACAAACATCATGACCGAAAGAGGCAGAGCAAATCCCACTTGGGGCAGGATGATGGAAAACCCGGTATTAAGAATATTCATTCTGCTGTAGAAGATAAAGAGAGGAATCAAGGTAATCTGTACCGGAATCATGATCCCCAAAGTAAAAAATGAATATACTTTTTTTGATATTTTAAAAATGAATTTTGAAATAGCGAAGGCCGCGGTCGATCCGAGAAAAACAATAAGAATAATGGAAATAACAGTTACCTTGACGCTGTTTATCATGTATTGGCCTATTTTGCCATCTCTTAGAACTTTTAAATAGCTTGCCAAGGTAAGTTGTTTGGGGAAGGCGAAAGGAGCGGTATTCAGTTCTCCTGTAGGTTTAAGGCTGGCAATAAAAAGCCAAACCACCGGATACACCTGAATAACAAAAAAGAAAAAAATAACAACGTAGAAAAGAATTGTGGAATGATGCTTTTTCATTTTTCCCCCTCTTGGGTTTTACTGAAAATATTTAAACAAGTAATTACCCCAATACTTTCCAGGATAATAAAGACCGCTATGGCACTTCCATAACCATATTGATTACTGCCAAATGCCTTTTTATACATATACGTAGACAGAAGTTCACTGATATTGCCCGGCCCTCCGTTGGTCAAGAGAAAAGGAATGTCAAAACCTCTAAGGGCGCCGGTAAGACACATGGTAAGAGAAAGAAGTATGACCGGCCTAATCATGGGAAATTTAATCCGAAATAATAACACCCACCCGTCAGCGCCATCTATTTGAGCGGCTTCAAGTACTTCCGTGTCCAGAGAGACAAGGGCTACGTAATAGATTACCATATATAAACCGGTAAAACGCCAGCCCTCGGGAACAGAAACAGCGGCAAGGACTGTTTTTGTGTTAGTAAGCCATGTAGTTGCCATATTTTTAAGACCGACTGCTTGTAAACACTGATTTAATAAGCCAAGCGGTTCTGTTGCATAAATACTCCTGAATAACTGGGCAATGGCTACAGTGGTTATAATACAGGGAATATAATAAAAAGTTTTTATCAGAGCAGGATTCTTTATATGTGTCATAAGTATCGCAAAACTCATGCCCAAAACAATCTGCATACATACCACGATAATCAGATAGATCAGATTATTGACAAGTGCAGTATAAAAGATGCGATCTTTAAAAATAGAAATATAATTTGACAAGCCGGCAAATTGCCATTTGCCAATACCATTCCAACGGACAAGGCTTAACCCTACCGACTGAATAATGGGGTAAAACACCGCGAAAAGGTAAAAACTTAGGGCCGGCAACAAAAAAGTAAAATATGCTTTTTTATCTTTTAGTATTCCCATAATGGTCTCCTATCATAGAAAAATACGGCTGCCTTGACAGGCTTGCCAAAGGCAGCCGTAGTGGAACATAAAAACTACTGTGCCGTATTGGCCTTTATCGCTTCGTCTACCAGTGCCGCATATCGTTCAGCGCTCATTTCTCCTGACGCAAGGAGGAGTAAGTTATCTTGCATTACCCGGTTGGAATCTGAATCAAGATATGTATCCCAAGGTTTAAGAAATTGCGTTCCCACATTGTTCATATCATTTTGAATCCTGATATACAGATCGGTAAATGACACATCCTTGGGAAGATCTATTTTTATTGGGGACATTTGCATCCGGCCTGCATAGATTTTCCCGTAATTGTCAATTACGTATTTGATGAAATCCTTTGTTTTTGAATCAAACGTTTTGGTGTTAAACGCCATGCCAATTCCAGAATTAACGCAAAATTCATTATTCTTTGTTTTTGCGTTGTTTATCATAGGAAGATAGAAATAATCTATCTTTCCCGCGTTATAGTCTTCCAGCATGGCTTTTTGTTCCCAGTCGCCAATATAATACATGGCCGATTTTCCTTCCAAGAACATGGATTGGGCCGTGGCGTAATCGGTAGCGCCAAAACCTTCATTAAAATACTGCCCGACATTCTGCATAAAACGAATGGCCTGCATACCAATAGCATCGGACATAGATCGCTTTCCATCGCGGAGATCGATAATGTAATCGTTTCCTGCAAGCCGGAAGGGGATCATGGCAAGGTAACGCTGAACCGGCCAGCGATCTATACCATCTACAGAAATGGGCGTAATGCCATTTGCTTTTAGGGATCTACAGACCTCAAGCCATTCATCCATAGTTTTTGGTGGAACCAGATTGTATTTGGCAAATATATCTTTATGATACCAGATCATTTCCACATGATATTCCAAGGGAAGGGTATACATTGTACCATCTACAAATTCCTGGTATTGCAGGGCAATAGGGTGAAAGTCATCATATCGGCCTTCCGCCCTGAGAAAATCCTTGACATTTACCAACATTCCCGCGTCTACCAGCTCTTTGCAATAGGGGTCGGCGTCAATGTCGATAATATCCGGCATATTACCGCCTGCAATAAGAGTCTTCAGTTTCTGAAGGTAGGAGGGACGATCCGCAGTAGTTTCAACTTCTAATACCCACGTCCCCTTCTGTTCCTCGCTGTACTTTTTTGCGATTTCTCGAATGGTTAGATCGATTTCGCCACCCAAGGGACGAGAAGCAAACCATTTTACCGTTACTACTTCCCCCTTACCGCCGCAACCCGAAAGCAGCAGCACCGCCGCGCCAAGGGCCACCATAGCCATTGGCAGTACTCTTTTTCTGTTCGTCTTCATAGTATCCTCCAAATAAAAAATATGTATGAAATAATCAGCCCTTCACCGAGCCGATCATAACACCCTTCGTAAAGTATGCGGAAACGGGTAGGCTGCCAGCAATGGCAACGCGGACGCCACGATGACCGCATATTTAAGCTATTCCGCCAGTTTCTGCCGCATAATCACCTCAAATATTATGGGGTACTGATAGTACAATCCCCAATATGCACCAATCCCTGAATGACATACGGTCCTCCATAGCCTCCTTTAAAATTGTACAAAGGCGATGAAAGCGCTGTTTTTCCGTTTATATAAACTACTGTTATTTCCCGCTCCCTGATAATTTGTATATGATTTGTTCTCTGGGGAATAAAGCGGCGGCAGGTTTCCATTTGGTAAGGTTTGTCTCCCGCGATCTGCCATTGGTAGAATCCTTGTTCCTTTCGGGGCCAAATATCCCAGGCGACTAATCCCGAGGCCGGATCCATGCGGAGAAAATATCCCCTTTCCATATCCGGCTCCGTATGAAGAGCAATACCGTATTCGGTTCCCCCTTCAACGGTCAATTCAACATCAATCGCAAAATTATCCTCCGGTATTTTACAAAGTGCAGCCCCTAAAGTGTCGGTACAAAAATCCACCCCCTTGTTTGTCTGTATTCTTTCTGCGTTAAAAAGTATCCATGCGGAAATTTCCCGTTTGTGATGATAATATGAAACAAGCGCTGGTGGCGGAGCGGTATGGAATAGGCCGTCTGCATTTTGCTTGATTTCATGGATTGCCATGGTGCCACCCCATTCCCAGTCTCCCTGGTCGGTTTCTCCGGTTTTGCTGGCAATCCAACCAAAAGAAAAGCGTTTTTTCCCATCAGATGCGGTTTTTAATGCATAATTTGCCCGGCAGTCAAATACATCATCCACAGGTATTGTCCAGGGGCCCAGAAGATTCCTCGCCATGCGATAGTGAGTTACAAATCTGTCGGAAAAGGTGGAAAAAACCATATACCACCAGCCGTTTTGGAAAAAGACCTCTGGACATTCCATAGTAATATACATATTTGGAGCATAGAGCGGTTTTTGGTAATTCCAGATTTTTAGATCTTTTGAAGTACATAAACCAATACAACCCCCGCGATGACCGCCAGCACCTTTAAGCCGGGCGGCCAAAAGCATCCAATATTGCTGATCATTATCATTCCAAAATACAAATGGGTCGCGCCAGTCAAAACTTTCATAAATTTCATCATCTGCGTAGAGGATAAAAGATTCGTCAGTGGCAAGATGGAAAAGCGTTTCCCCTTTGGCATACATAATTGATTGACGGATTTTTCCATTGACGCTCAACGCCTCGTTAACGGCTGTATAAAAGGCATAATATTCCCCATCTTTCCCCCGGCAAATGGAACCTGTGTAAATGTTTTTATTGGGCTGGTTTCCAGCGCCGCGTTCTATAGCCTCACCCCGCTCCTCAAATTTTATCAGATCCGGGCTGGTCAACAGGTGCCATGTCGTGTTTTCTGCATATTTTCCCGCTACATTACGCGGATCGTGAAGATAAAAAATGTAGTAACATCCATCTTCCCAATAGGGAATACAATCGCCCACCCAGGCGTTCTTCGGCCGATAAAAAATATTCATAAAATCTCCTTGATGATGCAAATAAATGTATTCGGATCTTTCCCCCGGCCGTCTTTGCAGGTTCCGGCAACGAGGTACCAGTAATCTCCATGCCGCCACACCTTGGGGTCTCGAAGGTCACGGCTACCCGTTTCAGGCGGGCACGCGATAACCGGATTTGCCCGGTGCTTTTCAAAATGAACGCCGTCCCTGCTCTCGGCGAGGCACTGGGTTTGCATGGTTTTCCCTTCGGCGTGAACCGCCCCGGTATAGATGAGGGCGAGTACTCCGTCATTGTCCACGACACTGCCTGAAAAACAGCCGCCCTCTTCTCCTTTTTCGTCTAAATCGTAGGGCTCGCTGGGGGCCAGGGCTATGGGTTCGTGCCGCCAGTGAACCATATCGCGGCTGCTCGCGTGGCCCCAATGCACGGCACCCCATTCCGGCTTGAAGGGGTTGTGCTGGTAAAAGAGGTGATACCGCCCCTGCCAATAGATGAGGCCGTTGAGGTCGTTCATCCACCCTGAGGGGGCCATGAAGTGATACCGTTGCCGGAACTGTCCCGTTTGCGCCCCGACCGCTGCCGATTTGTTGTTGTCAACCATTCCCTATCCACCTTTATTTACATTTGTAAATCAAACATCAACTAATAGTATCACGGTTGAGAATATATGTCAAGTAAATTCTTGCAAAAATTTACGTTTTTCTTACATTTTTTGATAATTATTCAGCCGTTGCCGTAATTTTGGGGGGGGGGGTTGCTTAAACCATTTTGGGGGGTTTTGTAAATGGATAATTTAATTAACTTTGCGTTTTTGGTGTTGATTTAACTATTGCCGCAAA
>JAISZQ010000356.1 GCA_031269165.1 Spirochaetaceae bacterium | reverse complement strand
TGCCGCGGCAGAGGAACAGCCGGAGCGATAACAAGACGATCAAAGAAGGCGGGGTGCCGGAAGAATGGGAGAAAGAAGCAAACAAGAACAAGAGGCGGCAAAAAGACACGGACGCGCGGTGGGCGAAGAAAAACAACGAAGTACATTACGGGTACAAAGACCATGTGAAGGTAGATAAGAAACATAAAATCATAACGAAACAGAAAGTAACCGGTGCGGAAGTCCATGACAGTCAGGAATTGAAAAATCTGGTGGAAGAGGGGAAAGACAAAATCATATATGCGGATGCGGGATATGCAGGGGAAGAGGTACAAGGGTGTATACCGGAGGGAATGAAGAACCGGATACATGAAAAAGGGAAACGGAACAAACCGCTCACGAAGACTCAGAAACGGAATAACAAAGCGAAATCGCATATCCGGGTGAGGGTGGAACACGTGTTTGGGATGATGACGAATACGATGAAAGGGATAATGATACGGAGCATAGGGATGGCACGGGCATGTTTCAATATAGGGCTTATGAATCTGGTATATAATCTGAGCCGGTATGCCTATTTGAGGCGAACAGGTGCCTGTACCTAGGGGCAGTGTGCCCTGAGCCATGGAAAGGGGCCGGCAGGGGGAGTGGGGCGGGGATTACTAATACCTACCCGTTACATTTTTGATAAAATCAATGCTTCATTAGACCATATCATAAAAAAGTTAAGATTATACCTCAAAAACATAGTTTCCAGAGGTGCCCTTAAATGCATTTTCACCGTGTTTAGTCCATATTATTTCCCTCATATTATTTTCCCGATTTTTTTTTCAAATCGTTTTTTTGCTTCCTCATGGGTAACTATATTACCATTTTTTAGATCCATTTCACTGAAACTTAACAATTTCGCTAAATGTATCGCATTCAGTGTTTTTTGATAACTTTCTATGTCAATAATCACTGCTTTTGCTTCCCCCTTTTGCGTTATTATTATGGGAGACTTGGTTTCTCCAACATTTTTGACCACTTCCGTGGTATGAGCCTTTACATAAGAAATTGGCTTTATGTTCTGTGCAAAATCAATCATCCTATACCTCTTGTACCAAATATAATACATGCTATTGATTTAGTCAATACGTTATACAATATTTTGCATCATTTTTTTGAAAAAATGTCAAAAATTGGAGTACGTCTAACTTCCCTGTCCGTCTGCAACCGAACGCCCCCCAACCAGCAAGCACATCCCTACACCCCTCGGCACATCCCGCCTCCAGCGGTCTCCCGTTCTCGTCTAAAACAGGAGCCGCCTTGAGCGTCCGGGGCTCGTTGACGGCGACCGCCCGTGCCTTGTTACCATTCCCTATTCACAGTTCACCGATATGTGGTATAATAACGTATGCTTAAACCCTCTGATTATATTGCGGATTGGCCGGATATGCCCTATCCGAATTTTGCCGCATGGCTTGCCGGAATCGAGGAGACGTGGCGGGACAAGACGGCGATTTTTTACCGGGGCGACGGGAACACGGATTTTACGCGCTGGTCGTTTTCTCGTTTTGCGGCGGAGTCGAGGCGGATTGCGCGGGGGCTTTTGGCGGCGGGGCTGTCCAAGGGCGACCGGGTCGTGCTGTGGTCGGAGAATCGGCCTGAGTGGATGGCGGTCTGGATGGGAACGGCGATTGCCGGGCTCATTATCGTGCCGGTGGACTTTCTTGTGTCGGAGGCGGAGTGCGCCAACATCATCAAGATTACCGAAGCGCGGGCGTTCTTCTACTCGGATCGGAAGAAGGCGTTCGCGGCGTCCCTGCCGGGGAAGGGCCTTAATACGGCCGTGACGGTGTGCGTGAGTCCGCACGGGGGCAACTCAGGCGAGGAGCCGTACGCGCTCTTCGGGGCGAATGCGGAAAACCAAAAGTTGCCGGGGGGCGCGGATATTGCCGAGCATGACCCGGTGTCCATCGTGTTCACGTCGGGGACGACGGGCTTTGCGAAGGGCGTTACGTTGCACCACAAGGGGATCATCGCCAATGCGTCGGCGGCGGTCCGGTCGCTCAGGGCAGTGAGCAGCGATGTTTTTATCAACGTGTTGCCGCTCCACCACACCTATCCGACAACCTGTTCTTTTTTCGCGCCGCTTTCGTGCGGGGCGGGGACGATCATCGTCGAGCGGCTCGTGGGGAAAGTGGTCATCGACGATATTCACGACGCGGGGGGCACGTTCCTTATCGCGGTTCCCCTGTTATACGAGAAGTTTAAGACGGCGATTGATGCGGGGTATCAGAAGCTGTCCCCGGTTATCCGGTTCCCGCTGGACATTCTGCGGAAGATTGCGCTTGCCAAGGCGAAGAAGGGCAATGTCGGGTTTGGGCAACGGGCGTTGAAGATCGTGCGGAAGAAGGCGCGGCTTGAGTCGATCCGCATCGTGGTGTCGGGAGGCGGGCCGCTCAACCCGGAGACGGCGGATTTCTTCGATTCGCTGGGCTTCAACATGGTGCAGGGTTACGGGATGAGCGAGAATAGCCCGCTTATCAGCGTTTCGACACCGTGGCACCGGAACAACGCCTCGGTCGGCCTTCCGGTGAAGTACACCGACGTGAAGATCATCGACGATGTGGACGAGGCGGGAGAGAGCCGGGGCGAGATCATCGAGGAAGGCCGAAAGGTGGGCGAGATCGTCGTGAAGTCGCCGTCCATCATGCTGGGTTACTACCAAAACGAGGAAGCGACGAAGGAGATGTTTACCCCGGACGGCTATCTCCGCACGGGCGATCTGGGTTATATTGACGATGACGGGTTCATCTTTATCAACGGGCGCAAAAAGAGCCTCATCGTGAGTTCGGGCGGCAAGAACATTTACCCGGAAGAGATCGAGCAGCGTTTTGAGGGTTCGCGGGTTGTCGGGGAGATTCTCGTGGTCGGGCGGAAGGATTCAGGCGGCGGCGACGTGATCTTTGCCGTGGTCTATCCGAACATGGAGGCCCTTGAGCAGGATCACGACGGGCGAAAACTGGATGAGGCACTCATCAAAGCGCTGGTAAAAGCCGAAATAGAAAAGGTGAACCGGTCTTTGCCGGGCTACAAGAAGATTGCCGACTTTACGCTGGTTGAGAAACCTTTTGAAAAGAACGCTCAGCAAAAAATCAGGCGGTTTCTCTATAAGCATTACGAGAAAAGCGACAAGCATTATGAGAAAAGCGAGTAGTTTTCTTCTATTATATGCGCTGGTTGTGACGGTGATTCCTCTTGCCGCGCAGAGCCCTCGGGCGGACGCCCTTGCCGCATACAACACGGGCCGCGACCTCGAAGCGCGGGGACGTACCCAAGAGGCGGAATCCTCCTACCGGGATGCGGTGCGTATCTGCAACGAGGAGATCTCGTCCGGTATTGCCAACGCCGACACCTACGCGGTGCTGACGTGGACCTTGCAACGCCAACGGAAATACGGCGAGGTCATCACGATGGGAGAACGCGCCCTCCGGCTGGGGAACGATCTCCGCATTGTCGAGACGATGGGAGAGGCCCACTTTTACCTCGGCAATTATGCCGCGTCGCTTTATCAGATGCAGCGTTATGTCAACGCGCTACCCCAGGGCGGGCGGGCGTCGGTGGCTTACTTTTTCATCGGGGAGATTTTTCGCTTGCAGGGAAAAAACCTCTCGGCGGACATCGCCTACACGACGGCCCTCCACATTGAAGGCGGCGGGGTAGCACTCTGGTGGTACCGTCTCGGCCAAGTGCGTGAGGCGGACAAGGATTACCGTGAGGCGGTAAAGGCTTATGAGGCGGCACTGAGGATAACGCCGGGTTACCGTCAGGCGCGAGAGGGCCTGGAACGAAGCAGACAAGTGGCTGGGTAAAACGGGTACCATAAAGAAGAAAAAATGAAAAAGAAAAAAGGAATACTATCGGTTGTATCACTCGCGGCGTTCTTCTTGGGAACGGGTTTTCTGTTCGCGCAGGACGTTTCGGTTCCGGCTGAACCTGCGCCCATCATTGACCAAGCCGAGCTTGAGCACAACCTTTCTCCCGTTACCTTCATCAACTACGAGGGGCCCTACGCCCGGATCGACACCCGCGCCCAGATTTGGGACATCGGTTATGCTCTCGGCAACGCGGTTCGCCAGGGCGCGTCGTTTGCCGGAGACCGCAGCCGCTATTTTGTCCTCCACTCCGTTACCGCAACCACTGCCGGTCCTGAGTCGGGGAGGCTCAACGCGGATGTGTTCGGCCTCGGCCCGGACGTGGGGGTTGACCATATCCGCAACTTGAGGCTCATCATGCAGGGCTATCTTGAGGCGGCCTACGGGTATTCCGCCGGGGATGCCGCGCTGATCGCCGAGTTTTCTTCCGTTTACAACGCCGTGTTCCGGGGCAACTGGGACTATTTTAGTAATCGGTATAAGTCCGCGCTGGTTCAGTACCTTTTGCCCACGCCGGAACGGGCGGGGCTATCCATCCGCTTTGACGAATGGCCGGGTCAGACCCTGATGATGCTGCCCCTCCTTACCGCGACACCGGACTCGCTTTCCGCCGTTGATACCGGCACGCTATCCGGCGAAGAGGTCATTGACGAGATGCGGAAAGACGACGATCGCGGCATCGAAGCGCGGCAGGGTTTGGTTGACCTGAAAGAACGCGAATCAGAACAGGCGGCAGAGGCGGCGGAAGAAATCAGGCGGCAGATTGAAGAAGGAGAGCGCCAAATCGCCGAGCAACGCGAGAAAGCGGATGCGGAACGGGAACAGGTGGCGGCAGAAAGGGCGCGTATCGAAGAGGAACGAGCGGAGTTGGCCGCATCCGATGCCCCCCCGGAAGAAAAGGCCGCCGAAGAAGAACGCTTGCAAGCGGAGGAAGACGCGCTTGCCGAGACCGACCGCCGCTTGGACGAGGAGGAGGAGGCCCTGGAAGAACAGGACCGGGCCTTGGATGCACAGCGTGAAGAGGCCGCGCAAAACGAGGCCCTCGCGGAACAACGGGCAACGGAGGCGCGGGACGAACGAGAGGCCATCGCGGAGGATCAAGCGGCCATCATCGCGGGTGGCGGCGGCGTTTCCTCCGATGCGGTTAATGCGGCGTGGACGGGCGTTCTTGCCGTCCGGCTCACCGATCCCGCATCCGATCTGGGTAGCCCCGTCCGCATTGAACCGGCTACCGGCGACGAACTCAGGCGAGGTGTCCTCAACACGGTGCGTATTCAAACCTTGACCGTCACGAATAACCGCGCTTTTGCCGTCGCCGGGGAAAACACCGTAGCAAACGGCGCAATCCGCCTCATCGAGATTGACGTGGGCACGCTCGGCATGAAAGCTCAGAGCGATACCGACATTGTCGAAACCAGCCCGCTCTGGACAAACGGAGAAAGCCTCTACGCCCTTATCATGGCGGGCGGCGCGACCCAGCTTGCCCGCTTCAACCTCGACCTCGCGCAACAGGCCGTCACCCGCAACGGCGTTCACCCCAAATCAAACGTCATTTTTGCGGATAACCGGCTCCTTGTTCAAGGCCCGGACGGCGGCGTTATGTCGCTTGACCTCAACACCCTCGCGCGGTAACTCAGGCTGTGTCAAGGCGGCTTTTTGCGTGAACCTCACGAACGTTTTCTATAAAACGGAGGCTGTTCCAAAACCCAGCAAAAGGGGGAAAGTCTTCCCCCTCGCTCCAGACTTGCTCCGGCCTACGCCCTCCGCAATTCTTACGCTACCCCCTTCAGCGGGTGGCCCGCCCCCCGC
>JAISZQ010000237.1 GCA_031269165.1 Spirochaetaceae bacterium | reverse complement strand
CTCAAAGTCTGTTTAAAAACCCAGCAAAAGGGGGAAAGCCTTCCCCCTCGCTCCGGTCTACGCCCTACGCTACCCCCTTCAACGGGGGTCAGACCCCCGTAACGCCCCCGAATCACAGCGGAGACTTACATCCTGCGCGGTTTTGGAACAGACTCCCTATTGCCTTCTTAATTTTGACGTTCCCTTCATCCTTCCGGTCTTCCCAGCCGGAACGCCTCGACATTTGCCGCAGGGGCGCGGGAAGCGAACATATCCCGAATGACGCTTTCAAAGACGGCAAGCGGTATCTCAGGCAGAAAGCCCGACGCGGCACCGGCCATCACCATGTTGACGGCGCGGGGGTTTCCCGCTTGCTTGGCAAGGGCGGATGCCTCGACGATACGCGAGGCGGAAAAACGCCCGATTTCGGCAACGACCGCCTCCCGATCGGGGTAGTTTTCGATGTTGACCACGGGCTCGCTCGCGGTAACGATGGCGCCGTCCGGGGCAAGAAACGCCGTGTAACGAAGGCCTTCAAGCAGTTCCATCGAAAGGATAAGGCTTGCCCCGCCGCGCGGGATAAGATCGCAAGCGATCCCCGCATCGGCGATACGAAGATGGGACAGCACCGCCCCACCCCGCTGGGCCATGCCGTGAACCTCGGACTGGCGGACATTCAAGCCCGCCGCCGAGGCCGCCCTGGCCAGAACCGCCGCAATCGAGAGAACGCCCTGTCCCCCGACACCCGCTAAAATTATATCTTTTTTCATACGTACTCCATACGCCCGATCCCCGCTCGTAACCAATTCGCAACCAATGAAGAATTCTTTTCCGCAGATTACGCGGACTCACGTCCGTTGGATTTCCCCTGATGAAGCGGGTTGTAAACAGGAAAAATCCGCGTAATCAGAACCGCCATCAGGCGCAATCCGGGGACCTTTTTATGTTCCCTTCTCTGCACTTGTTGTCTGTGGCCCTATCCCCGCTTTCTTGCGTTTCCGCGCCGCCTCGAGGCACTCGCGCCGGAACACCACCACCGAAACGCCCCGGTATTCCATCTCCCGCCTGAACGCCGCGAGGTTCTCCTCCCGTTGCGCCGCCCGCGCCGGAAGAAACACGAGATGGGAAGGATCGACGCCCGTGCCGAGGATGAGTTTTTCAAGCGAGGCCGAGGGCACAACGGGTTCCTGACAGCCGGTCATCGCGACGATGGTGTTGTCAAGGATGACGAGCGTCATCGGCGCGTTGTGGGCAACGGCGTCTATCAGAGACGGGATGCCGGAATGGAGGAAGGTCGAATCCCCGATGACGGCGATAGCGTACTTGACCCCGGCCTCCGCCGCGCCACGGGCCATGCCGACAGACGCGCCCATACAGACGATACTCTCCGGCACGGCAAGTTTGCCCGTCGCGCCCAGCGAATAACAGCCGATGTCGGCGTTCACCGTGTAGTCGGCCTTATCAAGACCGGAAATAAAGTCCTTGATCACCGTGTAACTGTCGATGTGCGGGCACCCCTGACAGAGTTGAGGCGGACGGGCCGGAACCACAAACCCGCGCGAAAGTTCAGCGGTCGGCAATGGCGGCAACCCCAAGCCCTTGCGAACAATGTCGGCATCGAGTTCGCCGCTCGCAGGCAACGTGCCGTCGCGCTTCCCGTGGATAACCTTTCCCGTGTCGAGCATACCGGCAAGTTTTTCTTCGATGAAGGGCTGCCCCTCTTCAATCACGAATATCTCGTGAGCATTTACACAAACCTGTCTGATTTTTTCGACAGGCAGAGGATACGTCCCGATATGGAGACGGCGCGGGCAACCTCTTTGCGCGACAAAATCATCGCGGTTTTCCTCGTAGTAGTTCCCGCCGAGCCCCGACGTGATAACCGTGAGGCCCGCCCCTTCTTCCGTTTTATTCGCCGGATGCCCTTCCGACCATGCGGAAAGGGCCTTCTGTTTTCCGATGAGGGCGGCGTAGTTGTTCCGCGCGTTTGCCGGAAGCAGAATCCATTCCGCCTTTGACTCAGGTTTTCGCGCCGTGTTTTGCGGGACGGGCGGACGCGGCACAACACGGGCGCGGGCGTGCGCGATCCGCGTGGTTAGCCGCAGGATCACCGGCAGATGAAAACGCTCGGACACGTCAAACGCCTCCCGCGTCATGTCGTAGGCTTCCTGGGCGCTTCGGGGCTCCAGACAGGGAGCGCGGGCAAACGCCGCGTAAAAGCGGGAATCCTGCTCGTCCTGGGAACTGTGCATCCCCGGATCGTCGGCCACGGCGAGTACCAGCCCGCCGTTGATGCCCAACAACGCGCTGTTCACGTAGGGGTCGGCGGCGACATTCAAGCCCACGTGTTTCATCGTCACGAGTGCCCGCTTCCCGGCAAAGGACACGCCCAGTGCCCCTTCGAAGGCTGTTTTTTCGTTGGCGCACCAGCGGGCCGATACCCCGCCGCCTTTTTCGTAACGTTCAATAAGCCATTCCAGAATCTCCGTGGACGGCGTTCCCGGATACCCGTAGGCGGCGGAAAGCCCCGCATGAAGCGTGGCCAACGCGACCACCTCATCTCCCAGTAAAAAGAGCGGGGTCTCGCCTGTTTCTTGAAGATTTTGATTTACGTTGTGTGTTATTTTAGACATGATGAAGTAACTTCCCTCGATGTTTTTGATGTTTTGGCGGCGGATTGATCTGTTTGTAGGAACCTTCGATCGAAAGCACGATGACCCCCAGAACCGCGATGACAAGGCTCCCCACAATAATGGCGATAACCGCGAAGGGCCAGTGCTGGCCGGGAAGCGGGATGTTCATCCCGTAAAAACTGTAGATCAAGGTCGGGATCATCAGCACGATGTTGATGATGGCCAACCGCTTCATCACGATGTTCATGTTGTTCGAGATGACGCTCGCAAAGGCGTCCATCGTCCCCGTGAGAATCGAAGAATAGATGTTGGCCATCTCCAGCGCCTGCACGTTCTCCGTCATCACGTCGTCCAGCAACTCTTCGTTCTCGTCGTTCCCCCGAATGAGCGGGCTCTTCTTTAACTTCTCCAGCAGAAGCTCGTTCGTCTTGATACTCGTCGTAAAAAAAACCAGCGACTTCTGAATCGACAGAAGCTGAATCAACTCGTTGTTCCGTATCGATTTTTGCAGTTGCCGTTCGATGATGTTGGCGGTTTTGTTGAGCTCCTTCAGCGACTTGAGGAACGCGAACGCCGCCCGCCCCAGCATATTCAGCACAAACGCGCTGGTATTACGAAACACGAGCCCCCGGACCCGGTTCGCGGAGATGTCGTCGAGCGCCTCGGACGTCCGCTGACAGACCGTGATGATCTTGTCGGGAAAAATGACAATCCCCAGCGGCACGGTAAAACAGGAAATCTCGTAAGCCCCGTCGTAGACCGGCAACCGGACAATCAGCGCCGTATACTCATCCTCGTATTCGATGCGCGACTGCTCGTCCGCGTCCATAATGTCGGTGAGCAACTCGGCCTCCACGCCGAAATCCTGTTCCAGCCGTTTCAGGTCCGCCCCCGTCACATTCCGCGCGTCTATCCAGCACCCGGGCTTGAAGTGAGGAATCTCGGTAAAATTGTTGCCGTCTTGTGTCCGTATCGTTATCATGATAAATCCATTATTTATTATGGAAGGGACGGCAACAGGTTGCCGCGTCTCCCCCTCGCTCCAGTTTTGCTCCGGTCGTTCCGCCCCCACCCCTTCGGGGAATTGAAAATGGAAAATTATAGGAATGACGCGAGCAGTCTCCAAACCCCAACATTCTCCATTCTCCATTTTCAATTTTCCATTCGCGCAACGCGCGCTACAAGTCCATAATCACCGCGATCATATCCAGCGTGCCGGGGCCGGTATTCTTGAGACCGTGAAACGAGCCGTTGCCCGTAATCACCACGTCCCCCTTCCGCACAGGAACCTCCGTCCCGTTGTCGGTGACCAGCCCCGTCCCATGCTGAATGATAAAGTACTCGACATTCTGCGGGTGGTCGTGATACCCGATCGACGCGCCCGGCTCAAGCGACAACTCGGCAAAGAGACTACAGTGCCGCCGCGCCTCCGCCGGGACAAGATGCGTCATCGTAACATTCCCCTCCCCGTCTCGCAACCGCGGCTTCACCTCGACCTTCATGCTTTTTCTTTGGACAACCATATCTCACCCCTTGTATGAACGCGCCCCTTCCGGTACGCCCGCTATTCGTTTATTCGTTATTGTAGGTTATCAGCGTCGTGACGGGAATCCCCGGCAACACCTTGTCGTAATGCAAAAACGGAAGCCCGATCACGCCGAAAATCTCAGGCACGAGCGCGCCGCCCTCCACCAGAATGTCGTGCGCCGCCCGAAACGTCCCCCCGGTGGCAACGAGGTCATCCGCGAGCAACACCCGCCGCCCTTTCGGGATGTCGACCTCCTGAATCTCGATCTCGCCCACCCCGTATTCGAGCGCGTACTCCTTGCGGATAACCTTGCCCGGCAACTTGCCCTTCTTGCGGATAAGAATCTGCGGAATCCCCAGCCGTACCGCGAAAGCCGCCGCAAAAATAAACCCCCGCGACTCGATAGACGCGACCGCCTCGATGTTCTTGTCTTGGTACAGCGCGACCATCTTGTCGATACAGAAACGAAACGCTTCGGGAGCCGCGAGAATGCCGGTAACATCGTAAAAAAGAATCCCCGGCTTCGGGAAGTCCTTCACCTTCCTGATATAATCATCCAAATGAATGTCGGCCACAACAACCTCTCTGACACAGCATAAGGAAAACCCGTTTGTGTGTCAAGGGGCCTGTCGTCAGGGCAGCTTTGATATAGTGATTCTCCTTTATAATACGCCAGTTCAAATCTGAAGTGCGAATAAATGCTCCGAAAAGACCTCGTTTGGGGCGTCGCAAACCGCCACGCCGATTTTGGGATGATCCGCAAGACAATAGTAAAGGTAATACCGCCCGTCTTTCCCTTTTGTTACATCCGGCGCCCACAGACACAGTTTTCCCGCCGCGTTGTCCGGATCTTGTGTTTTCCGGTAAATTATTCCGTCAAAATGCCATCGGCTTAGATCGTTTATCGGAGTTGACCAGGCAACATAGTCATGCATGCAAAATTTGCTGCCGCCGAACCGGTCATGGGATCCGTAGAGATAGAGTCTGTCGCCGAACACATGGGGCTCAATATCGGGAATATACTCATAGCCGGGAAGAAATGGGTTAAAAACTTGTTCTTTCACTTGCTTCCGCACTTGATATAAAGATTTACCTCGCCGGTAATGCCTGTGGGCGCGGCCCTTTTTACACCACCCCGCTCGCGTTCCAGGGTAGCAGCCACCTCGATAGCCAAATGGTTTTCGTCCTGTTTACACAGTTCCGTAAGATCAAAGATAAAACGCGGCGTAATCTGTATCCCCGCGCTCACACCGTTTACAAATGCTTCCACCCCTTCATAAGCATCCGTAATTTCCAGCGTTATAGTTTGGCGGCTTCCTTTTTCTATAGGCGAAACAGAAAAAATAGTTTCATACCGGATATACCCCGAAAACTTTTTATCGGTGTTACTATAGGTTTCCAGTTTTTGGATTTGCCTGCTCCCCGTAAAATGAGGATAATCAATGCTTTTGCAAACGCTTTGGGTAAAAGTCTTTAGTTCCGTTTTATCACCGGCAAGACAGAGCGGGGTGGACAACTGAGGAGCGTTCCCTTCCCCGCGGATAATCAGCAGACTTTTACCGGCTTCGAGGGAAACCCGCACACGGCTCGTTTTCCCGTCCTCCTGGTAATCCAGAGCGAACGCCCGGTCATTCCAGGCATCATACCCGTACAGACCTCCGTTAACCGGCAGGCTTATCACGCCGTCATACAGGCCGCCGCCTTCGTTGAACAGGTAAAACAACTCAGGCTTGCCCAGATAACGCATACAGCGCAGACGATCACTTGCGGGCGCAAGGCGTATCGTCCGCAGGCCAATCGCGTCTGCGTAATCCGCCAGCGCTTCCAGCTTCACTACACCGCACTCGCCGACGGCCGCAGGCAGCGATTCCCCGGTGCAAACGCCTTCGGGCAATGCGTCGATGAAAGCGACTTTACAGCCTTTTTCCATCAGTTCAGTTATACCCTGCGCCGTTTCTGCCGTGATAAATTGGGAATAGGGAATAAGCAGCGCACGGTGGGGTCTGCCGTTGACAATCAGTTCCCTGCTAATTTCCGTATGGTAAAATTCCCTTTCGGCGAACACATCAGCCGGCACAAAATTAAAATCAATTTGATTATCCCACAGTATCCGCGCCGGTTTTTGCATCAGCATACATTTGCCGCTCCATTCGGCCTCGGCGTGATACAGCACCGCAATCGGGGCGTCAATACGTCCACCGGAAATGAGATTACACACCCGGTTTGTATAGCGCATCAACGCACCAAAATGCCGGTACTGTGGGTTATGGCCGTGCGCGTAGAAATGAGGCGGGCAGTCCCGGTCGGGATAAGTTTTGCAGGTGAAAGCGTGGGGTACAAAGTAATTGACCCCGCGCACCATAAAGTGATCAACCAAATATTTTTCCAGACGTACCCCCTCGCTCCAGCCGTAGTTGCCAAATATTTCACACATGGTACGACCACGCATACGCGGATTGAGCGACCCAAGAGAAACCCCTAGCTTACCCAAAGCGTAGTGGTAAAACTCGCCGTCATTGATATAGCCAAAGACATTTCTGCTCTTTTTGTCCTCGCCGCCGGGATACACCTGTCCCCCGATGTCGTCAATACCCGCCATGGTCTGCCATTTCAACCCCCGAAAATAATGCCCCAGGCTGGTGGACGTCCGCGCATGCTGATTGTTGTCCTCGATGACATGTCCTATGTACTCAACGCCGCGCTCATCACACCATGTGCCAATCTGCATGGAAAAATCCTTTTCTACCAGCCGCGTTACGCAATCCATGTAGATATAGCGCACACGCGCTGTTTCGAAGGCGTCCCCATGGCTCGCCCATAAGAGCGGCAGCAAAGCCTTCCATTCGGGACCAAGTTTTTCACGCAGCGCGTCAGCCAGTTCCCGGCTATAAGGAAGGCTCTGATCCGTGCCTAAGGTATTGTAGTGGTTGAGGTAATTGCCGTTTCCCAGTTCCGGCTCGTCGCTGAAAAACCCGGCGATTGTGTTACCGAAACGCCGCTTGAAATGCTCGTAATGCGGCTCGTACACCTCGTCAATCTGAATACGGCAGGAAACCTCGTCCAGCATATTGATATAGGAGCGGTGAAAACCGGTGTTGCGCGAAAGACCGCACACATCAATTGTCCAGTCCCCTTCGGGAGCGTCCCAGACCAGTCTGCCCTTTTTGATATAGGGCGTTAAATCAAGCCGTCCGTTTTTCCCCCAGGCCGTGCAGGAAAGCAGACTGTCGTCATGGCATTTTCTGGGCAGCCGCATATTGTTGGCGTATACCAGCCAAACAATCCACGCCACCGCGCTGTAACGCTCATGCGGATGAATCAGCGCGTCAATGTTCAGCCGTATCCGCTTGCCGCCCCGCGCCCGCGTCTGCCTGTGGCAAAGATGCCACCTGCGCAGTTCCGGCGGGGCTTTTTCCACGCCCCCATTCGCGTAGCCCGTGGGAAAATGCTTGTCGTCCAGAATCCACACCTGCATCTTGTACTTTTCCGCCTCGGTTAAAATAACCTCCAAGTCTTCCCACCATTGCTGTTTTCCAAACTCTTTGTGAGGCCGCGATTCAACGCAAAAAGCGCGAATGTTAGCATCGTAAATTACCTTAATCATTTTTTTATACACGTCATGCGTCTCGCCATGCACCCACAGAAAAGGCAATATATGGTTGCCCTCCCGGTTTTCCAAAAGTCTATCAATGCTTGTTTCCATTGCCAAACCTCCCTTTATTCAACAACTGTAATTTCGGCGGAAGCTGGTTCAAGCCTGTCCCCGCTTGCCGTTATCCGCATGGTCCCCGCCGTGTCCGCCCGTACCACGGCTTGCGCCCTTCCGTAATAGGTAGTAAAATTGCCGCTTGTGTAACTTTCCGGCGTGCGTGGGTTCGCGCTGCCGAATGCCAGTAGCTTGCCGCCTTCCACGGACACCGTGATCTTTGTGTCGGCGTTGCATTCGACTACGCCGTTTTCTCCAACAAGTTCTATATTGACGTAGATAATATCCTCAACACGAATAACGTCCTCTTCCGGTTTAACACAAATTGAGATTTTGCCCGCAGCCGGTTCAAGTTCGCCGCGCCCTGTTTCATTACCGTTTATGTCGTAGCCAACGGCGGCCAGTTTACCGGGCGCATATTTGGTTTTGAATACCGCCACGCAATTCTTGACCCGTTTTCTGCCGATACGAATGCTGCCGCATTCGCCGTTTAGCCGCAGTTCAACAATATACGCATCGGTGTATACTTCCACAACCGCCCTGTTGCCCTCGCAGTTTTTCCACGACCAGCCCGGAATGGCGTTGGTTCCCCGCCACACCATTTTCGCGGGCTTTACGCCGGGGTGGTTCACCGGCTGTACGGCGATTGCCGGGTTCTTCAGCAAACCCCAGGAAGCCTGCGCCAGAAAGATTTCGCCGGTGGGATTGCCCAGAATGTCGAGCGCCCCGGCATCCGCCAGCAGCCAGGGGTAGGGCTTGTCAAAACCCTTGCCGTCCGGGGTATACGCCCACGCGCCCAAACCGTTTTCGCCGAGGTAATCCCAGGCTGTCCACATAAAGTCGCCTATAAGAAAGGGATACTTCTTTACCATCTTCCAGTTTTTAACGATGTCCTGCGGGAAGGTTTCCGCGCCGAATATCACCCGGTCAGGATGCGCCCTGCCTTCCAGCGGGTAGCGGCCCGAACCGTAGTTGTAGCCCGCGATGTCCAGCGCATCCAGAGAGGGGCTGGTAACGGCATCGGCGCGTTTGGAGTTGCCGGCCTTGTTCTGCCGCGTCCCCACCATCGCGGTTATCATGTTGAACATGGTACTGCTCATGCCGCTCATGTCCGGCGTTTTATCCTGATTAAGGCCGCCGCCTTCCTTATAAATGCCCTTACCCCTCGCGGAACTGTCGATGATCATCAGGTTGAAGCCGCCGGTTACGGCACGGTTCCCGTCCAGCGAATGGAAAAGATCGACCAATTCTTTTGTCAGTTTGATGCCCTTTTCTGTCGCCGGTTCGCTCACCTCGTTGCCGATGGAATACATGATCACGCTGGGGTGGTTAAAGTCACGGTCGACTATTGATTTAACATCGAATTGATAGTTGGCGGTAAAGTCTTTGGCGTAGTCGTTTTTGCTTTTATGATTGTACCACATATCCCAGGTTTCATCGATCATATACATGCCCAGCCGGTCGCAGGCATCAAGCAGTGCCGTGCTTGCCGGGTTGTGGGCGCTACGGATGGCGTTGAACCCCGCCGCTTTCATCAAACGCACGCGGCGTTCCTCGGATTTGGCGTAACAACACGCGCCCAGGATGCCGTTGTCATGGTGGATGCACCCGCCCCGCAGCAAGGTGTTTTCGCCATTGATAAACAAGCCTTTGGCGCTCCACTCCACGAGCCGTATCCCGAATGTTTCGGTTACTTCGTCAACGGCAACGCCGTTTTCCAGCAGCGTTACACGGCACTGGTAGAGGTTCGGCGTTGTGTCGCTCCAGAGTTTCGCGTTGGGTATTTCAAGTTCTACTGATTTTCCCCGGCCCACGGTCACTATTTGTCCGTTATCCAGCACCTCAATGGTTACGGTATCTCCCCCGATATACGATGTGTCTACTCGGACTCTTGCGAGATTATAGGAAAGGGTTGAAATCTTAATACCGTCACTATCAATATGGCTTTTTTCTGACAGCAGGAACCAAACCGGTCTGTATATACCCGATCCGGTATACCACCGGCTGTTCGGCTGGTCATCGTTGCTGGCAATTACACAGATACGATTTTCTTCGCCATACCGCAATAATTTATCGGCATGAATATAAAATTGCGAATAGCCATAAGCACAACCACCGGCTTCTTCTCCGTTAAGATAAACCGTGCTGTTTTTATACACCCCCTCAAACTTAAAGACAACCGATTTTTCCGCCCAGTCATCCGATACAAAAAAACTCTTTTCATACTCGTATACACCGCCGGGGAAGAACGCCTCCGCGCTTCCGCTCGCAGCTTGGGGAGCCCGGCTCTCGTGAATCATGGCATCGTGGGGCAGATCGACTAATCTGGCGGTTTCCGCCCCCTGCTTTTTGAATTTCCAGCCCTGGCAAAAGTTAATTTCTTTCATTACGCATCACTCCTGCAATACGCCCCAGAACCCAACAGTCGCTGCCGACATTGTTCCCTTCGACCTAATGGACAACGGTTGCCGTTCTCTACAAAAAAGCCGCTTTGTAATTTTTTCATACCGTCCTCTCCTTCTTCATGGATTTAAGCGTTTCCTCCACATCAAAGAAACGCAAGATAATTAACATAATGACACTTAAAGTAGCCGGGACAAGAGAGTAAAGCAGACGAATGGACATAAGTGCACCATCTGGCTGTACGGATGCCGAACTGACATAACCACTGGCAGTCATAATAAAACCCGCACTTCCGGATGCTATGGCACTGCCTATTTTGTTTGCAAAATTCGTAAGCGCGGCGGGAGTACCCTCTACTCTTTTCCCTGTTTTCAACTCGCCATATTCTATGCACTGAAGAATAAAAAAATGATTGATCATCGTGATTGATGTAAGTCCGACACCGCTCAGAAAACTGCTAATAACCAAAACCATGAGGTTATCGTAAAAAAAGAAACGTATCACGCAGACTATGGCTGCCGCGGTAAAACCGATGCGAACAAACCCAATTGAGCCTATTTTACGCAACGCGAGTGGGAACAGCAAAAAAAGGAACGGTCCCAGGAGTCCCATCATGCCGACCAGCGATAATAACCCCAAATCCCCCATGATAAACCGGAAATAATAAGTTCCGGTAATACTTATAATATTGGTAGAAAGAAAAGAAAGTAAAATAAGTATACTTAGTATGAAAATGTACTTATTTTTGATTAACAGCTTTAAACCTTCCGTGAAGCCAACGTTATTGCGTTTTTCATTATTTATTGTCTTTTCTTTAATGAATATGAAACGCAATAATCCGATAATTGACATGGGAACGGCATAAACCAGCGCGATTTTTGTCCAACCGCCCGGCAAAGCGCCCCAGGAATTCATCAACTGAGGTAAAATCATACTGGAAACGGCGCTTATCAACATAACAATGACTCCACCTATCGCCAATATTTTTGCGCGGTCACCGTCGTCCTGCACGGCTCTGCCGAGATAAACGGTTTCAGATGATTGAAGAAATGTTGAGCAGACCGAATTGATCAATGTATAAAACACAAAAATATAAATAATTTTGCCTGTTGTATTCATATCAGGAGTACTGAATAAAAATACAATGAGCAGCCACAGCGGAATTATGAACAACTCATAGGGGCGCGCTTTGCCAAGCCTTGTGTTTGTCTTGTCGATAATAAAACCTACAATCAAATCCGTTATTCCATCAAAGGCTTTTGAAACAAGGAATATAGTTCCCACCAAGGCAGCGCTTAATCCTACAACTTCCGTAGAGTAATAGGTGATTTGCATTAATAGTACGACACTTATCGCAACTGAAACTGCACGTGAATTCCATGCAAGGACATGCCACGCGGTCAGATGCCCCCGTGAGAGTTTCGAACTGGAGCCGTTTTCCTGTATCGCTCTGTTTGCCGTTTCCATGTTATATTCCTCCAAGATAATTTGATAAACATTAGAGCTTTTTCCACTATCTAGAGTTTGTCCATAATGTAGACACATTATGGACAAACTTCCTTAAAACCCGCATTTTTGCAGCCTTTAGGCGAAAAAATGCAATGTCTGGCCGCAAAGTAACCGACTTTGTGGACAGA
>JAISZQ010000186.1 GCA_031269165.1 Spirochaetaceae bacterium | reverse complement strand
AAAGGCATACGTTTTTCCAAGGATCCGCAGATGCATAAAATCGCTGTCGCGCTTGTGATTAACTTCTGGTTCTTTCACAGGATTGTTTGGTAAACAACATTTTTCGCCCATGACCCTCCTTTGGGCGGGAGCCGTTTAGATAGCGTGTCGATACGCCGGGACGACAATACCGAGTGGCACGCTTTTTTGGGCGGGTGCTGTTTAGCGGGCGGCCCCACGTCATTGCGAACCCGCGGCAACACAGTTGCCGTTGGTGAAGCAATCCAGACGAGGCGGCCTTTCCTCTGGATTGCTTCGCTCGGCAATGTGCCGCTCGCAATGACGGACGGGGGCGGGTACTGTTTAGCAAGCAGCAGTCGGCAAGGAGAGCAACACCGCATGGCACGCCTCTGGGCGGGTACCGTTTAGATAGCGGCCCCACGTCATTGCGAACCCGCGGCAACACAGTTGCCGTTGGTGAAGCAATCCAGACGAGGCGGCCTTCCCACAAGCGCAACGCGAAGCGTTGAGCCGATTGCTTCGCTCGGCAATGTGCCGCTCGCTCGCAATGACGGACGGGGGCGGGAACTGTTTAGCGGGCGGCTGGCGGTGGGGTAGCCATACCAAACAGCACGCCTTGGGACGGGTACTGTTGAGCGAGCGGCAATCGGCGGGGAAAGCAACACCAAACGGCGCGCTTCTTGGAACGGGTGCTGTTGGGGAAGCGGCAGAGACGATGGGCCCTCAAAACGGCATCCGTCCCAAAGCGTCATCCCTTTTTGGTGTCGTTGTTGCCGCGTGATCGCCGTCTTATGGGGGAACATCGCTTGTGGCGGAACACCGCAACATTCACTTCTCTATCCGTTTTCATAGCAAAGGGTGAGTGAGGTTGCGGGCCAAAGGTCCGTTGGGTTATTATTCTTCAAAATTATGCTGGTTTTACGGTTCTTGTCGATTAAAAAAGTAAATGACGTTGCCCTGCCGGCTACCCCGGTTCTAAAGGCTTTTCGCGGCCTGTTTATAAAACTTGGGCGAAACAGAATATTTCTTTTTAAACGCCGCGCTTAAATGAAACTCGTCCGAGAAACCAAAATTAGCCGCCAGATTCTTTAAATTGCTGTACAGCTCACTGCGTAATAGAGCGGCAATCTGCTCCAGCTTTTTATCCATCTGATATTGATGTACCGAAGAATTGGTCGCTTTTTTGAAATGAGAGATAAATGTTCTGGGGCTCATACATGCCATATTTGCCAATTCATTGATGCTGAAGAACCGCTCAGGGTGTAAATCCAAATACGAAATCAGATCTGAAATGAGCGCGTCATGTTTTCCCGTTTTTCCCCTAAAAAAATCATTCAACTCGCCCAATATCAAGTTGATAAGAGCCCCACAGCGTGTTTCCCACGACGGTTTTTTTGAACAAAATATTTTTGAGGTTTCATAAAAATACTGTGAAACAATGGGATTAATCGGCCCTATTTTTGAAGGGATAACAAAAAGTTCTTTTTCCTCCTCTGTCCCTCTATACAATTTTCTATCCGGTTCTTTTCTGCTAAAATGTATGTAAATAGTATGAGAATTGCTCCTGCAATATTTCGTGCCGTAATGAGGATGCAACGCGGGAAGAATGGCTATATCCCCTTTGTCAAAATCAAACTCTTCTGTTTCTACCCGAAGGCTAAAATGTCCGTCAATAACATAAAAAATATCATGTTCCGGTATAGTCCGGGAAGCATGGATTTCCGGAACCACATGGTAGTTGTGGTAAGCGCAAGATATTATCCGTTCATTCGAAGACTCAAAACCATACAGCATACTATTCGCTCCTTTGCGTGATTTTATATGTTTTTCTCTTTTTTGTCTATTCTTTTATGGGCAGTAATCAGTTTATCATAGTACCACAAAATACAATATTTTTTAGGAGGCTATTAGTATGAAGAAGAAATTATGGATTACTCTGTTCTTGGTCGTTCCCTTTGTCTTGTTTGCGGGCGGTTCAGGCGATAGAAGCGGTAAGGTCACGCTTCGCATAACCCAGGGCCAGCCTGAATATCAAACCGGCATGCAATCGCTTATTAATGAGTATATGGCTCAGCACCCGAATGTTATCGTGGAATTGGATAACAAAACAACGAATGATCTGCCCGTATTGGTCGCTTCGGGCGAACTTCCCGATATCTTTTATACTCCCGGGTATTCCTACCTTGAGACCTATCAGGAATACATGCTGGATTTGTCTGGCCAACCCTGGGAAAGGCGAATAAGTCCGTCGGCGAAGGATCAGGTTACCCATGGGGGAAAGATATACGGCCAGCCCATTACCATTGCCGGAGCCGGTGTGGTATACAATAAAAAAATATTTAATGCCCACGGCTGGAAAATTCCCACGACCCTTACGGAATTTACCAATCTGTTAAAAACCATAAAGGCGGCAGGTGTTACCCCATTAGTAAATCAATTTGCCGATGATTGGTTGATTGGCAACTATACCGGTACTGTTTTTGCGAATATTCCGAACAGTGCCGCGTTCCTTGAAAAACTTTATGCCGGACAGGCAAATTTTTCGGATGCAGCCCAAATCAAGAACAGTTTTACGCTGTTGGATATTATGGTTCAATACGGTCAGCCTGACCCGATGGCTTCCGGTTGGAACGAAGCCTGTTCCGCTTTTGCCAATGAAGAAGCGGCCATGGTTTTTGAAGGCGATTGGATTTGGGATACCATAGCGGCCATCAATCCGGGAATACAATGCGGTATGTTTGCCCTGCCAACTTCCGAAAATCCCGCCGAATCAAGGCTTCTGGTTGATGCTAATTATGCGTGGCACATAAACAAAAATTCAAAAATCAAGGAAACCGCCCTTGATTTCCTTAACTGGATGGCGACAGACGCCAAAGCCAAAACCATACTCCTTACCGAAATGAAGGTCGTTCCGACTTTCTCTGACTGGCAATACGCGGCTGATAATCAGCTTTCAATGTCAACCCTTGAATATGCCAAAAATAATAAAACGTATCGATGGTGGTGGACTAGCTGGCCGTTCCAGTTCCGTGAATCAACCGGTAAGATCTATCAGGAATACTTAGGCGGTAAGCTCACTAAAGAACAGGCTCTGGCCGAAATGAACGCCGTGTGGAAGACTTTATCTGCCGATAACTGAGTTAGAGAGCATTGCCCGGTAACGTGCGTTTCCGGGCAGTTTTCGCTAAAATCTTGAGCCTGTTCCAAAACTAATTGACCGTGCGCTAACGCGCACGGTTTTGGAACAGCCTCTCTTAATTAGTGTCTGCCCATAAAGTCGGTGTGCAAATTACGTTTACGTCCTTTGCGGACAGACCGTTGTGCGGTAAGGCTTGCGAGAAAACCGGCGGGATTTTCTCACAAGCCACCCCCGTTTTAAGGAGGAGTTATGAAAAGAAAAACCACAAGAGAATACCTTATATTTTGCGCTTTTGTCTTGCCGCTTTTTTTGCCTTTCGTGGTATTCTTTATCATACCCGCCGTATCAGGGATTATTTATTCATTTTTTAACTGGAACGGCATCAGTTCAAATATGAATTTTATTGGTTTCAAGAATTTTAGAAATCTTCTCCAGGATAAAGTGTATATAACCAGCATGCAATTTTCTTCTCGGTTCGCCGTTTTAAGCGTTGTGATAGGAAATATCCTTTCCATGCTTTTGGCCTTGTGGGTCAATACCAAAATAAAATCCTCGAATTTTATCCGGGCCGCCTTTTTCATGCCTATGGTAATCTGTCCCGTGGTTAAAGGTTTTCTCTGGCGTTTTATTTATAACCAGGGATTTACCGTTTTGTACAAGTTTATACCGTTGCCCTTCCTTAATACAAAGATCTTGGCATCGGGGGAGGCTGCTTTTTACGGCATTCTTGTGGCATCCCTCTGGGGTGGAATCGGATATAATATGATAATTTATTTGGCGGGGCTTGCCTCCATAGATAAAACATACTACGAAAGCGCGGACATTGACGGCGCAAACTCTCTGACAAAATTTTTCCGCATTACCATTCCCATGCTGATGCCTTCAATTACCATTTGCCTGTTTACATCAACCGCGAGTTCTTTCGGTATATACGATATGAATCAGGCGTTAACCGTAGGGGGTCCGGGGAATTCCACATTAAGCATGGTACTTGATATTTATAATACCGGTTTCCTGCAAAACAGGCTGGGTTACGGTTCGGCAAAATCAGTGGTACTATTAATCATCATTATGACCATTACCTTCCTTCAGGTTAGCGTGACACGAAAAAGAGAGGTTGAGCTATGACAAAAAAATCTGCCCGCAAGGTGCTTTTTGTTGCCCTTGAAATCATGGGAATAATAGTGGCCCTCATTTTTGTCTATCCGGCATTAATGGTAATCACCAATGCGGTTAAACCGATAGGAGAAATCCTAAAAAATCCCTTTGCCTTACCCAAGGCATTCACCCTGAAAAATATTCTTGATATCATAGAAAATCAAAATTTCTTTTCGGCGCTCTTTAATACCTTGTCCATAGCCGTAGTCGTTGTCGTTGTTACGGTCATTTTATCGGCCATGGCCGGATATAAATTGGGGCGGTTCGGCGGAAAAATATCGATCATTATTTCCATGCTTTTTATTTCATGTATGCTGGTACCCTTTCAGGCCATTCTTATTCCAATTGCGAAGATGGCCAAAACGCTCACAATAGCCGGTACAAAACTTGGATATGTACTTATTATTATTCCTCTTTACGCTCCAATGGGAATATTTGTCTGCCAGGGCTTTGTAAAAACCATCCCCATAAGCCTTGAAGAATCGGCGGTGCTTGACGGATGCAATCCATTTGAAACATTTTTCCGCATCGTGTTTCCTTTGTTAACGCCCATATTGGCGAGCATCACCGTCCTCTATTCCCTGTGGATTTGGAACGACTACGCGCTTGCATCTCTCATGTTGACAAGCGTCTCAAGAAGAACATTGACCCTGATGGTATATTCAGGATTTTCAAAATTTTCAAACAGATGGGATTTTTCTCTGGCCACTCTATCGCTGTCGGTTATACCGGTTTTGATTTTTTATGTGTTTATGCAAAAATATATCGTTCGGGGCATAACGGCCGGCGCGATTAAAGGATAGAGCTTCCATATCTTATAAAAGGAATTTTAACATGAACAGAATTACGCGGCCGCTTGAACTTTCAATGGCTAAAATTACGGATTTTTTCTGGGCAAGGTATATTGAACTTACCCGCACGGAAATGTTGCCCTATCAATGGGAAGTGCTTAATGATCGTATCCCTCAGGTGACGCCTAGTTACTGCATACATAACCTGCGTCTTGCGGCAGGTTTAGAAAAGGGTGAATACCAGGGGCCCAATTATCAGGAAAGCGATCTGGGCAAATGGATAGAGGCGGTCGGTTACGTGCTGGTGGCGCGGCCTGATCCCGCATTAGAAAAAAAGGCTGATGAAGCGATAGATCTTATCTGCGCCGCCCAGCAGGAAGACGGATACCTTAACATATACAACATTGTTACCGGTCAGGAAAAACGCTGGACAAATATGAAAGACGGCCACGAACTTTATTGTCTTGGACATCTTCTTGAAGGCGCCCTATCGTATTATAAGGCTACCGGAAAAGATACATTTCTGAACGCCATGATCCGTTATACCGATCTGGTAGACAAAACGTTTGGTCCCGAACCGGAAAAGCATAAGGGGTATCCCGGACATGAGGAGATTGAAAGTGCGTTAATCCGGTTGCATGAACTTACCGGCAATGAACGGTATTTGAAACTGGCGAAGCATTTCATTGACCAGCGCGGTCAAGAACCTCTGTATTTTGACGAAGAAATTAACCGGTATGCCCCGGACGCTCAACGCTTGGCCTTTCGGTCAAGACAATATCAAGCGGAAATTCCCGTAAGGGAGCAGCATGACGCTAGGGGGCATGCGGTCAGGCAGGTATACCTCTGCGTGGCAATGGCAGAGCTGTCCAAAATTTTGGACGACAAAGAACTTTTTGCGGCATGCGGCAGACTTTGGGAAAGTATAACGGAAAGACGGATGTATATTACCGGTTCAATCGGTTCGTCCGCTCACGGCGAAGCTTTTTCTTTTGATTACGATCTCCCCAACGACAGCGCGTATGCTGAAACCTGCGCCGCCATTGGGCTTGTCTTTTTCGCACGCCGTATGCTGGAAATATCCCCGGATTCCCGGTATGGAGATACAATGGAACGTGCCCTGTATAACGGGGTATTAAGCGGCATCGCGCTTGATGGAAAATCTTTCTTTTATGTAAATCCCCTAGAGGTCTGGCCCGATGCCGTGGAGAAAGATCCGTTCAAAAGTCATGTGAAAATTGAAAGGCAAAAATGGTTCGGCACATCCTGCTGCCCGCCCAATGTCGCGCGTCTTTTAACCTCCCTTGCACATTATACTTTTACGTTGAACAATGAAGGGTTGCTCTTTATGCACCTATTTATCGGAGGCACGTATAAACATAACGTAGGCGGGACTGAGATCACCCTCGATATAGAAACCCGTTATCCTTGGGACGGCCTCATAAAGGTATCGGTATCTGCGGCTTTGCCGGTGAACTTTCCTTTTGCGTTTCGTGTTCCCCACTGGTCTCCAAAATATACCGTTACCATAAACGGGAAAGAGGCCGCTGTCCCGAGGAAAAACGGATACGCGTACTTAACGCGGAGTTGGAAAACAGGAGATACGTTAAGCATCAATTTTGATATGCCGGTCATGGTTAATAGGGCGAACCCCGCTGTCCGTGAAAATTTAGGCAAGGTTGCCGTATCGAAAGGCCCGCTTATTTATTGTCTTGAAGAAGCGGATAACGGAAAAAATCTGCATTTGCTTTATCTTGCGGAAAATCCTGATTTTACCACTGTATTTAAACCCGATACGCTTGGCGGCATCAGTGTCATGAGCAGTAATGGCAAAGAACTTATCAATAATTGGCCGAAAGGATCCCTCTATCGTAAAGCGGAACCGGTTTTATGCGCAGATAAAACGCTTACCTGGATTCCTTATTACGCATGGGCTAACCGCGGACGCGGAGAAATGCGGGTTTGGGTAAATCACTTCCCTTGCCCTTAAGATGGCATAACGAAATGAGCACAAATCAATGTACTATAGTAGACTGATGAGACTAAAACATGTGAGCCTGTTCCAAAACCTCAAGTTTTGGAACAGCAGCCTTAAAAAACGTAGTTTCGTAAGGCTAAAGCCATGCTGTTGCCCGGCTTTAGCGAAGGGCGGCTCAAGTTTTGAGCTTAGACATCAGAAACTGCAATAGCCGAAGGCGACAGCCTGTCAAAACTCGCTCGTGTTTTGGAACAGGCTCACCTATCAGCCTCCGACTTCCTCAGCGCGTAACCCGCACCGTCGTTCACAAAATCCCACTTTGAGTCACCGTAGATCCCGTTTATTCCTACAAGCAGGGCCTCGCCTTCGGCATCATACACGAAAAGATCATACCACAAATTCTCGCTCTCAAGCTTAGCATCCTCGCCGCTATGCGCGTAAGCGGTACTTATCTTTGACTTGTCCTTGACCAACTCCGCCCTGATAAAAAGATCCGCATTGTTCCCGCCCGGCCAGTGCGCCCGGTTATGAACAATTACACTTGTACTACTCATAATTAACTCCTTATGTACCATTTGGTACAGATAACTGAGTCTGTTCCAAAACTAATTGACTGTGCGCTAACACGCATGGTTTTGGAACAGCCTCAACTTATTTGGTACGCCGATTGTGCAACACCTACGGGCGGCGGGCTACCTTCGGTAGCATTCCCCTTTTTGGGAATTGATAACTGAAAATGGATAATGGTCGAGGCTTGGAGACCTGTACCAGTTTACCCCTCTCATTTTCCATTCCCCGCAGGGGAAGTCGCCCTTCGGTGTTGCTCAACTGGCTGATAGAACACATACACCAAATGGTACGTTGTCGTGGGTCTGGGCCACCTTCGGCGGCTTGGCAGTCCTCGTGTTCTTCCGGCAATCGTGCCGTTTGGTTTTGCAGGACGGAATGTGGCGCAAGCCCCGTCCGTATGATGAACTCATTGTACCAGACATTCAACATCTTGTCGACACTTTGTTAAGCGTTCAACTCATTTTGCTGAAGGCCCGGCTCCCTGCCCGTCCCCCGGTACCGGGCGGAACGGGGCCTGTCCCACCTTTATCCCGCCCGTCATTGCGAGCGGAGCGAAGCAATCCAGTTGGGATGTCCTTTCTGGATTGCTTCGTTGCTCCGCGCCTCGCAATGACGGAAGGTTCGCTAAATACTACCCGCCCCCAAAGGGCGTGCTATTCGGTATTGTCATCCCCGCCGATAGCCGCTCCCAAAACACTACCCGTTCCAAGAGGCGGGCAGGGTCGTCATTGCGAGGTTGCGGCAAGCCACCAGCTTGCCGTAGCGTACTACCTGTCGGTGGCATTGCCACCTATGGTAGCAATGTTACCGACGGTAACACACCCTCAGCGACGAAGCAATCCAGAAAAACAGTCGTGGAGTTTGCGATAAGCGGGCTATGCCCGCCGCAAACTCCTTCGCTCAACGCTTCGCGTTGAGCCGTTGAGCCTGCGTCGCCCGCTCTAACGAACGACTCGTTCGCAATGGCGGCGGGGAATGGATAATGGAAAACGACAGGAAGGAACGCGAGCGGCCCCCAAAACCCGACATTTTCCATTTTCAATTACCCATTTTCCATTCCCCAAGGGGCACCTATTCCTTAATCCCCGACAAGGCGATACCCTGCGTGATCTGGCGTTCAAAGATCAGGAAGACGATGATCGCCGGAATGGACGCCGCCATGTTTCCGGTAATCGTGATGACCCGGTCGGCGACATAAAGATTTTCAAAGGTGGGCAATCCCACCGGCAGGGTAAACATCCGCTCGCTCATCGCGCAGAGCAGGGGCCAGAGGTAGTTGTTCCAACCGCCGATAAACGAGAGGATGCAGGTCGTTACCAGCACGGTGCGGGAGAGGGGTATGACGATGCGCGAAAAGATGGTGAAATGGCTCGCCCCGTCGATGTTCGCCGCCTCGATCAGTTCCTTGGGGATAGACCGGAAAAAACTTACCATGATGATGAGGCCCATCGACCCGGCAATCCCCGGCAGAATCATCCCCGCATAGGTGTCGATCATATAGAGGCCGTTCACCGTGATGAACAGGGGAACGATGGTGGCTTCTCCAGGCACCATGAGGCCCATGAGAAAATAGAAGTACACGCCCCGCTTCCCCCGAAACTCCATTTTCGCCAGCGGGTAGGCCGCCAGAGAAGAGAAGATCAACCCCAAGACGGTACCGGTTATGGCAATGAAAAAACTGTTGAACGTCCACATGGGGACCCTGCTGTTCGTGAATATGTTCACATAATTTGCCAGGGTGTACGGCGGCTGGAACCAGTCCAGCACCCTTTTGAAGGACGCGCTTTCCACCTTGAGAGACGCGAAGAGGCCGAACACCAGAGGAAAAAGAAAGATCACCGCGATAACCAGCGAAATGCCGGTAAGGGCGGCGCTTCCGGGGCTGTGCGCCTGCTTCAATCGAGAGCCGGAAATCTTGATCGCACGGCCTATGCCGCCGGGCTTGGAACGGGTCATCATGACTATCCCTCCTTCTTTTGCTGAAATTTCAACTGGATATACGAAAGCACCACCAGAATGATAAACAAGGCGTAGGACATAGCGGTACCATAGCCCAGATCGTTCTGACGGAAGGCCGACTCATAGATGTAGAGAATGAGCGGCCGGGTCGCCGTGCCGGGAGCGCCGCCGGTGATCAACTGTATCTGACCGAAGACTTTGAACGACGCGATTATCTGAAGCAACAGGATAAGGTAGATAACCGGTTTGAGCAAAGGCAGCGTTATACGGAAAAGCTGGCGGGTTTTCCCCGCGCCGTCCAAGTCCGCCGCCTCGTACAGTTGTTCAGGGATGTCCTGCAAAGCGGAAACCACCAGCATCATGCTGAACCCGATCGTCCACCAGACCGTGGTGAGCGTGATGACGGTCCAGACAAGCCCTATCTCCCGAAACCACATGATTTCCTCGCCCGGAGCCAGAATACCCAAATCGTGAAACAGGAAACTCAAGAAGCCGTTGTACGGATCGAACATCCACCGGGCGATACGGGAAATCACCGCCACCGAAAGCACCGAGGGAACATAGTAGGCGATCCTCAGAAACTTTTTCATCCGCAAGCCCCGATTCGCCAGAATGCCCAGACAGACCGGCACGACGACGAGAAGCGGCACAGAAATCAGCACAAACCACGTGGTGTGCCCCAGGGACTCCCAAAAATGCCGGTCGGTCAAAAACCGGGTGTAGTTGCTCAAACCCAGAAAACGAATCTTCCCCATGAGGCCCCATTTATGGAGACTCACATAGACACCCTGAATCACCGGCCAGATGATAAACACCGTATACAACACCAAAAAAGGAAGCAAAAACAAAAACGCCGTCAGCGTCTTCGACCCCCATTGCGGACGTTTCGCCCCCTCCATTTTTGCGAGCCCCCGTGTATTCTTTTCTTTTTCCATAATCCAATTCCTTCCATAAATAAAAAGGGGGACGCCTCCCCCTTCGCTCCGGTCTTGCGCCCTCCGCTATCCCCCTCTGCGGGGACAAAACCATGCGGTGCATGGTTTTGTGGGCGCGCCCCAAGCGTCCATGGATGGACGCAAAACGGAGCGCACCCCGGCCGGAAGTCCGAGGCAGGATGCCGAGGACTGGAGGGACCCCGCAACGCCCCCATCCCGAAGCGAACCATACCACTCGCGACCGAGACCATGTCCCGCGACAGCGATCCCCTCTTCTTGGTTCAGGTATGGGTCACAAAACAAATGAGCCTGTCAAAACCAACCGAGTTTTGGAACAGGCTCACTTTACCACAGACAGCGGCTAACGCTTTATGATGGAACGCATCTCGGAGAGCAGGGTTTGCACCGCCGCGCTTGGAGTCGCTTGATCAATCCAAACCGTGTCAAGATTTCGGATAATGGCGTCTTTAATCGCCCCGAAGTTGACGTTTTTGGAAGGAAGCACCGCAGTTCCGGCGGCCCGGGCATAACCTGACCGATACGGCAGGGCGGTAAACGCCGGGCTGCTCTGAACCGGAATATGGGACGGTATCTGGCCGGACTGAGCCCACGTGGCCCCGCCTTTTGTCGCGGCCCAGAAGGTAAAGTCTACCGCCGCCTGGGTATTTGCCGCGTTACGGGCCTGTTTGGTCGGAATGACAAAAACATGCGCGTCCGCCCAGCAGGCGTCGTTGGTCCCGTAGAGCCGGGGGAAAGGCTGGGCGCTGAATTTCAGTTGCGCTTCACCAAAAGCACCCGTCGCCCAAGTTCCGCCAAAGACCAGGGCGGCGTGGCCGTCTTGGAAGAAGCGCTGATGGTCCTCGATGCCGGGAAGAATATACCCTTCGGTCCAGAGACTCTTGATATACTCTGCCGCCCGTATTGCGGTATTCTGATCCATCGTGATCTCGGTCCCCGCCGCATTCACGAGGGGCGTTCCGCCCATCTGGAAATAGACGGCCCACCATGTGCGGTAGGGATCGTCGCCCCGCTGGGGAAGGGAAAGAACGGTCTCCCCGGCTTTTAATGTCGGTTTAATCTTGTCGAGAACGGCCTTGAATTCCGCAGCGTTGGCGATAGCGAGCTGCCCGTTGGTTAGCGGCACCCCGGCTGCCTGGAGTTTGTTCAGATCGACGTACAGAATTTGCGCGTGGGTGTCCAGCGGTATGGCGTATTTCTTGCCATTAAACGTGATGCCTTCCACCATAGACGGGGCAAAGTCGTTCCATTTAACGCCCGCTTTTGCCACGTAATCGTCAATCGCGACAACCATACCCTGTTCCACCAGTTCCGGCAAACGGGAGATATGGGAAACCCCGATGTCCGGCCCCTTGCGGGCGGCTACCGCAGTCCCGAATTTGGTGTAGTAATCGGCCCACACCAGCATGACCGACTGTACTTGCCGGGTCGGCCCGGAAGCGTTATAGTCGGCAATAATCCGGTCCATCCATCCGCCGTCACCGCCCGAAAAGAGCGACCAAAACACCAGCTTGTTTGGATCCGTCACGACATCCTCAGGATTGTTCACTGTGCCGTCTTCATTGACGTCGGCCTGTACGCCTCCGCCACCCGATGGGGCTGAGCCCCCGCCCTGTTGCCCGCCGGCCATCACGAACATGGCGCATACGAGCAGCATCATTCCTACAAAAAACTTTCTCATGGATTCCCCCTGAAACAAAAAATATTAAAATCATTCGGAAACAAATGTTTCCTCATAATTTCCACGAAATTGAGCCGACATCGGCCTGAGTCCCGCCTCTCTGTGCGGATGGTGAAGATGCTTTTATGAAACGTCTGTTTTTCTTGAGAATGCGCCAATTGCCAAACCAAGCCGATTTTCAGGCCGACGCTAAAAAAACAGATTAAAAACAGTAAAAAAACGGGGGGGGGGGTCTCGATTCCTCCCCTATTTTTCCACTGCCGGGAGAAGGCAGCGTACACACCGCGCCGAACGACGGGATAAAGAGGAGATTTACTACAGTTATTATGTAGTATTGTTTTGTGCATAATGAAGAATAACACGTGATTTAGTGCTTGTCAACTGTTTTTTTCAAAATTCTTACGATTTTTTCAATTTTTTTCAAAATTTCTGGTGTTTTCTGTTGACGAACCTGCATTCTTGATTGTATACTCTTTGTATTAACTCCAGTGATTATGAACTTTATACTTCATAATACTACGTTTTTGAAGCTGTTCCAAAACAGGCGCGGCAATTCGGGGATGGGGTGTTTGTGACGCCTTCAGGGTGTCTATCCCCTTAACCTGTTGCCGGTGGTTTTGGAACAGGCTTTTATATTAGGAAGGAAACTATGAGATGTTATGAAGCGGGGCATCCTCGTCCGCAATTTACACGGGGAATGGGTTCTTGGGAAAATTTGGACGGCCTCTGGGACTTTGCGTTTGACGACGAAGACAAGGGCGTACCGGAGGGGTGGTTTCGTTCCTTTCCAACGGCTCAGGTGGCGAAGGCGGCACGGAAGATACTCGTGCCTTTTACCTATGAAACCCCAAAAAGCGGTGTCGGGGATTCGGGCCGCCATGACGCGGTTTGGTATCACCGGAACGTTACGCTTGACTTTCCGAAGCAGAACGGAAAACAAAGCGGGAAACGGCTCTTCCTGCGTTTTGAAGGCAGCGATTACCACACCGACATCTGGGTCAACGGGTCTTTTGCCGGGAGTCACGACGGCGGCTACGCCCGGTTTTCTTTCGATATAACCCATCTGGCGCGGCCCGGGGACAACGAGATAACGGTGCGCGTGGAAGATTCGTTCGATCTGGCCCAGCCTCGCGGGAAACAGCGTTGGCGGGAGGAGAACTTTGGCTGCTGGTACGTTCAGACGACCGGGATCTGGAAAACGGTTTGGCTTGAATGGGTTCCCGAAGAACATATCGCCGCCGTCAAGATGACTCCGGTTCTTGCGTGGGGCCGACTGGACATAGAATGTGAGGTCTGCGCCGGGCGGTACGACGGCTTGGAACTGGAGGCGCTTGTTACCTACGAAGGCCGCTTCATCACGAAAATCACCGTGTCGGCGGAAAAAAAGCGCGTTTCGCTGGAAGCGGATCTCGTTTCCGCCGCCGCGTCCGAGTGGGGACTGCAAACGTGGTCGCCCGATCATCCCCGGCTTTACGACATCGCTTTCCGGCTTTTGCGGGACGGAACGGCCCTTGACGAGGCGGCCTCCTATTTTGGGATGCGGGAAATCCGTATCAGCGGTTCCCATATTCTGCTCAACGGCGAACCTCTGTACCAGCGGCTCATCCTGGATCAGGGCTACTGGAAGGACAGCCACCTCACCCCGCCGGACGAAGCGGCCCTCATCGCCGATATTGACAACGTTATGGCCGCCGGATACAACGGAGTGCGGAAACATCAGAAGACCGAGGACGAGCGGTTTCTCTACTGGGCCGACGTGAAGGGGTTGCTGGTATGGAGCGAAATGGCGGCGACCTATCAGTTCAACGACGCGGCGGTCACGAACTTTACACGGGAATGGATGGAGATCGTGCCGCAGTTTTACAATCACCCTTCCATAATCGTCTGGACTCCTTTCAACGAGTCGTGGGGGATTCCCCGTGTCGCCACGGACGCGACCCAGCAGCGTTTTACCGAGGCGATCTATTATTTGACCAAATCCTACGATCCATACCGGCCCGTAATCGTCAACGACGGATGGGAACACACCGTGTCCGACATCATCACGCTCCACGATTACGAGGAAAAGGGGGAGAACTTTTGGGAACGTTACGGGGAACATCTCGAAAATATTCTAAAAAACCGGCTCTGCCACAACCTTGCAAAACCGGCTCTGGCGGACGGATACGAATATCGGGGGAAGCCCGTCATCATAAGCGAATTTGGCGGTATCGCGTTTAACAATACGGGGGCCGGCTGGGGCTACGGCAACAAAGTGTCCACCAAAGAGGACTTTCTGCAACGATTCGATGCCATTACCACGGCGATCAAGCGGGTTGCCCGTATCTGTGGTTACTGTTATACCCAGGTGACAGACGTTCAGCAGGAAATCAACGGCATCATGGATATGGACCGTAACTTCAAGGTGGATCCAGGCGCGTTAAAAGAAATCAACGAGCGAAACGTAAGCAATCTCTATGCTATTTGATAAGATAACGTGTTGATATGCCGGGTGAACACCACCTACAGGCGGCTGTGCTACTTAATGGCGGCTACGCCGCCTCTGTGTAGCAATGCCGCCTTACGGTGGTGTTCACCCGGCAGGAACGACAATACCGAACAGCACACCTCCTTTGAGCGGGTACTGTTTCGCAAGCGGCAGTCGACGGGGGTAGCCGCGCCAAACAGCACGCCTCTGGACGGGAACTGTTGAGCGAGCGTATCGATATGCCGGGTGAACACCACCTACAGGCGGCTGTGCTACTTAATGGCGGCTACGCCGCCTCTGTGTAGCAATGCCGCCTTACGGTGGTGTTCACCCGGCCGGAACGATAATACCGAATAGCACGCCTTTTTGGGCGGGTGCCGTTTAGGAAGCGTTCCCACGTCATTGCGAACCCGCAGGGTGAAGCAATCCAGACGAGGCGGCCTCTCCACCGGATTGCTTCGCCCGGCAATGTGCCGCTCGCTCGCAATGACGGACGAGGGCGGGTACTGTTTAGCAAGCGGTTGCCATCAAGGACAGCCACGCCACACGGCACGCCTTTTTGGGTGGGTTCTGTTTGGGAAGCGGCTCCACGTCATTGCGAACCCGCAGGGTGAAGCAATCCAGACGAGACGGCCTTTCCACTGGATTGCTTCTCTTCGCTCGCAATGACGGACGGGGGCAGGGACTGTTTAGCAAACGGCAGTCGGCGGGGATATGCCTCCCTTATAGGCTCGGGGCATATATCCTGTATAGAATCACAGGCTTAGTCCGCTTTTTGCCCGCCCTTCCGCAAATCCGCTTCCGTCCTTCCCCCTATCCTCCGCCTCCCTCCGCTATGCGCGGCATACATTTCCCGATATTATGCACCATGCAATACAGCATCCACTGGATATTTACTTTTATTTTTGTCCTCAGCGAAAACCTGTCCATCCCCTTGCAATAACTCATATCCGAAAAACACAGTTCTATTATTTGCATCCGCCTCCCGTATAACGCGCGGCACTTCGCCTCGTCTATCTTTTTCCTCATCTCCTCACACAGGTTCCCCTCACTCCGGTCAACTATATACAGCGTCCGTTTCGGAGACTTTCCCCCACGGCTGGCTATGCATCGCTGCCGTAACGCACATTCCTTGCAATCACCGCTTTTCGCCTGATACTTCTCCCCGCTGTTCCGGTTCAGCTTCACATATCCTTTGTAACAAAGCTCCTTTCCCGCAGGATACCGGTAACTGTTTCCCTTATCATCGTATGCAAAATCTTCCGCCGTAAACCGCCCCTTGCCCCCGTGCTCAGGCCGCCCGTCAAAATGTTCGTCCCGTTTGCGGAATTGCTGATCCGGTATTATCACTTCTATCTTTCGTTCCTCGGCTTCCTTCAGGTTCTTCTCCGTAAAATATCCCGTGTCCCCCTCAACTAATGCTTCTTCAAGCGGCCTGTCATTCCCGGTCAATGTTTTCACTAAGACTATCCGGCATCCCGGGAAAATGTTCGCTCTCACTCCCGCTCCCAAACGCCTCCGCCGCTACTATTACCTGATTCTTGCTGTCTGCCACCGCTATCCCGTTGTATCCCTGAATATATCCGTGCGCCCCTTTTATCTTCGCGCTCTCGTTGTCTGTTATGTCCGGTTTTACTTCATCCCCGACCGCCTCTTCCCGCGCTTCCGCCGTTTCCAAAAAACGGTCTATGTATTTTAATTTCTTTTCTATCCGCTCAAGATGTTTCTGCCGATATTCCTTGCCGTACACGTATGAGTAAGCCGCCTCCGTTAAGTCCCTCTCCTCTCCGGCCTGTTTGTCAAACTGCACGTGTGCCCTATTATCTTTTCCATCAGCGCTTCAAGGTCTTTCTTTTTCTTCCCCAGTTCCTCAAGTGTTCCCGACCATTCCTTCGCCGCGTTGGACGGCAGCTTGCAGCCGTCTATCGCAAACAGTTCCCCGCCGATTAATCCCAGCGCGTAACACTTCAGCAATACCTGCGCGAACAAGTCTTTCACCGCCTCCGCCTGGCTTGAGATGAAGCGCGCGATAGTGTCATGGTTCGGCTCCGCGTCACGGGCCAGGGCTTTCACAATGATATTCGTTTTACAGGCATATTCTATGGGACGGCTGGTGATGATCCCCCCGCGAGTAGCAATAGAAGATTATTTTGAGCATAACATCGGGGAGATAGGCGGGCGCTCCCAACCGGTCGTTGCGGAACGCCGCGTCGAAGGCACTCAAGAACTGGCCGGTGAGATAATTCAAGGTGTGTTCGAAGGAGCCGGGGATGAGTTGCTCATCGAGGCAAACGGAAAGGAATAATCCCTGGGATTTATCAAAGTATTTATAACGGGCCATTATAGGTAGAGTATATCATGGGTTTTGTTATTTAACTCATGTTACGCAAAAGTGCCATTATCCCCCATGTTAAAAGCAGACAGTAATTCCATTCCCCTCTTCAATGATGCCATGTAAATCTGTGATTTTACTGCAAAGTGATTGTACCCGT
>JAISZQ010000185.1 GCA_031269165.1 Spirochaetaceae bacterium | reverse complement strand
CCGTACTTCCCGGGCCGGATGGACCCCTTTGCTTACTATATCCTCAAGCTTTTTCTTTTCTTCCGCCGTCAATCGAACCCGATAGATTTTCGTCCTCATCTGTTATACCCCTCCCGCAGGTAATAGAGCTATTTTATACTATTTGCTTTAGTCTAATCTATCTACTAGTAATACGAATCAAGGGTTGAACGATAGAAACAAACGGCACAGAAGTGGTAAGATTTAATTACCATGTTAAAAGCAATTAAATTGATAGAACTTTACTGTGCCGTCTGCCGTTACTATGATACCGTACTGGCGGCGGAAGCGCAGCGGATGAGCAACAACTGCCGGCCTCTTTTCACTGGCAGCGAACGCGTGACGATATACCTTTTTGGGATATACGAGGGGATGTTTACGGTGAAGGCCGCGTACGGTTGTCAGGGACTATTTTCCGGGATGGTTTCCGCGTCTGCCCAGTTACCAGGCGTTTAATTACCGTATATGCGGGCTGTCCGGGGCGTTCAAAGAACTGTGCGGCCCGCTCATAAGCGGCCGCGCGCCCGGCCCCGGCAGCGCCTTCCTGATTGATTCCCTGCCTGTCTTTGCCGCGAATGAAAAAAGGAGCGGGACCGCGCGGGTTGCGCCGGGACTGTGCGCGAAAAGTTACTGCGCCTCACAGAATAAATGGTATTATGGCGTTAAAGTCCATGTGGTAGGGCAGAAGGTATACCATACCCTGCCAAATATGATGGCGGCAGAGGTTACTCCGGCAAACGAAAGCGATATAAGCGCGGCAAAGGAAATGCTGTTGTCCGTTTACAACATCACTGCTTTTGCGGACAAAGCGTATGGTAGCGGGCAATGGCAGGAAGAACTGGAAAAACGGGGAATACGGATGTATGCCCCGGTTAAGCTTGAAAAAGGCCGGCAGTATCTCAAGTGCGCGGACCATTATTTTTCCCAGCTTGTTCCGCAGACAAGACAGGCCATAGAGTCATTCTTTAACCGGCTTAACGAAAAGACGCGTATCCAGTTCGCCTCGAAGGTCCGCTCTGAAAACGGCCTTGTCGCCTTTATCTTTGCCAGACTCGCCGTCGCCGCTTTCTACCCTTGATTCGCATTAATATCTCTTCTCTATTCCGCCGTGAGGAGGCGCGCTTATGTTTCGGGGGAGGCGGGGCTACACGCTGACTTGGGACAGCCTGAGGCTGGGTGTATGGGCGGCAAAAATGAGTTTTTCGATCAAAAACCCGCCCAGTCCGGCGTTTCCACCCGGCTAATCAGCCCCGGAGCCCCCGCCTAACGGCGAAAACGACCTTGTAACCAGCCTCGGCAACACAGCCCGAATGCGGCCACAGGAGAGGCCTACCCATAGGGTCACGCCACAGGCCGCAAAACCGGCGTTTTACCGCTGCGATTGGGCGTTACGGCGGGGTAACCAGGCAGTTATGTCGGGAAACCGAGGTGGAAGGGATGTGCTTCGGCGGGGCGCGGCGGAAAACACGCGGCGGAGCATGGAAATGAGACAAAACCAACGGTTGGGGACAGCCTCCGCTGTGGTGGAGACGGGAAATCCCCCGCAACCCCACCGCCCCCGTCCCACCGCCGCCACCGGATCAGCGTTACAGACAACCTCCGCAACACGGCCGGGTGGCGGCCACGGACGAGGGCTACCCGCGAAAAGCAAGGTGCGCTAACCCTTCAGCCTCCGCCCGTTTTGCGCGAAGGTGACGGCCAGCTTGAGCGCGTCAACCATACTTTCCTCGTTGGCGCGGTTTTTCCCGGCTTTGCCGAACGCGGTGCCGTGGTCTACCGACGTTCTGATGATGGGCAATCCAATCGTGGTGTTGATACCGCTCATCTGGGAGTAGAGCCCCGTCACCGGGTCCATGCGGAACCCGCAGAGCTTGAGCGGTATGTGTCCCTGATCGTGGTACATCGCCACAACCACATCGAACTGCCCGCCAAGCGCCTTGACAAAGACCGTGTCCGGCGGAACCGGCCCGGCAACATCAAGCCCCTCGACTGCCGCCGCCTCAATCGCGGGAATGATACCTTTCGCCTCCTCCCCGCCGAACAAGCCGTTTTCCGAAGCGTGGGCGTTAAACCCCGCCACCCCGATACGGCGCGGTTCCTTACCCATGAGCCTCAGCGCAAGGTCGGCGAGCCGGATCGTGTTCAGCACCCGCTCTTTCGTGAGAAGATCGCAGACCTCCCGCATCGAAACATGCGTCGTCACATGGATCACGTTGAGATTGCCGCTTGAGAGCAACATCCCGTAATTCTTAGTCCCCGTGTACTCGGCAAAAATCTCCGTATGCCCGGCATAATGATGCCCGGCAAGATTTATCGCCTCCTTGTTGATCGGCCCGGTCACCACGCCCACCGTGTCCCCGGCCATAGCGTCCTTAATCGCGCTGATCACATATTGAAACGACGCGTCTCCGGACTTCGCCCCCACCGTCCCGTAGGCATAATCCCCTTTGCGCAGGACGCCGGGGTCAACATAATCAATCGTCCCCTGAACGCCGTCCGCCTCATTAGGGTTTTTCACCGGATTCAGCACAAACCGCTTGCCCGTCACCGCGAGCGCGTCTTCCAGCACAACCCTGTCCGCATACACGACCGGCACACATTCCCTATACACATCCGCCCGGTCGAGCGCCTTGAGCGTAATCTCAGGCCCAACCCCCGCCGGGTCTCCAACACTGATCCCTAAAACCGGTTTGCTCATACTCCTCCTCACTAAACACAGCTTACGCGCCGCCGCCGATACGGTCTATCTTACTCATAAAGGCAAGGGCACGTTTCGGCTCGAGGAACCGAAACCCGGGCTTGGCCCTATCCCTTGTCTCTTTACACTCTTTTACGCGCTCTTACGTCACTGCCTCGCGGAGTTTTCGTAAGGCATAGAAAACCGCGTCTTCCTTACCGAACGCACCCGCTTTGGTGATGACCTTGAGTCCCTCGAAGGGGCCGCCGTGCAGCCGCATGAGCGGGATGCCCACGGCGATCTCGGTAACAATCGAAGAACTTTTGGCGCCGACCGCGTTGAAAAAGCCGATGGCCGTATCCCCGCCGGCAAGGAATAGGCCGGAAACCTCGACCGTCTCCAGAATTGTCCGTGCGACCGGCCCCAGCGATTCCTGTACATACTCACTGACCTGCTCGACGGAAAGACCCCGCCGCCCGCCCACTTCGGCGCTTTTTTCCACCGCCGTCTGGTCGTAGGTAGACGCCGATACCAGCATCACATCCTGGCCGTTTTTGAGAAGCCCGATCACCTGTGCGGCAAAGTGTTCCGGCGCGACTTTCCCGTCGAGAATATCGTGGATGGGGTACTGGACAAGCTTCACCCCCTGCGCCTCCGCATACCGCACCTGACCGCGCGTCACCGAGCTGAGACTGGTGACAAGGGCAAACGCCGGCGGCAGCGTATGCTTCACGGCAAGCAGGTTGTCGGCCATAGCCGCCGCGCCCACCCAGAGAATCCGCTTCCCCGTTCTAAGGGCCGCCTCAATGATATGGCGCATACCGGCATTCGTCGAAACGTCAAAGGTGAATACCCGCCCACCGGAAAGGTCGATATTCCCGGCTTCGACATCCGCGCCGCCGATATGGGTAACCTTCTCGTTAAAGGCCGCCGCCATGATCTTTTGAACATCGTCTTCAACCACCGGCGTCTTAGGGTCACGGGACAACTCGGTTTTGGTAATCGGCGTACCGTTCAGCAGGTGAATCCGGTTGACCGTGGTACGGCCCAGGTCGGGGATGGCCGGCGCGAATATGACCAGATCGCTCTTCCACACATCGTCGATGGCCCTGGTCTCGGCGGCGATATTCCCGCGTAACGTGGAGTCGACCTTTTTCATCACATGGGTAAACTTACCGGATGCGGCGCTTCTGGCTTCGGCGGCCACCTTTTGGTAGGCTTCCTCGGCGGAGAGGGCCCGCGTCTCAGTATCGACCACCAAGGAATCTTCCCCGGTGACGAGAGCGCCCGAAAAAACAACACTGACCGGTATACCCCTGCGGCGCAGTTGCACACCGGTGTCGTTCGCGCCGGTGAAATCATCGGCGACTATAAGGTAACGCTCCGCCATACTCATGCCGTCGCGGGAGCCCTGTTCTTCTCCAGCCTGTCCAGCCAGCTTACCAGAATCGGGCAGAGAATCACGGTGACAATGATGGCGGCGGCGACTTGAACCGTAGCGGCGGCTTCAATCCCCGCAAGGCTCGGGTCGGCGGCAGCAAGAGCCGCAGGCGTTCCCACCGCGTTACCTGCCGTGGTACCGATGGCCGCGCCCGCTGCCGGGTGCTTGGACTTTATCAGTTTCATCACGAGGTAGCCGCCGAGACCGGTCAGCACCGTACAGATAACACCGAGCAGAATGCCGGGCAAACCTGCCGACACGAGCTGTTTCAGATTGAGCCCCGCGCCAAGCGGGAACGCGAAGAAGGGAATCACCACGGTGGTACCACCGGCAAGGAATTTACGCAGGTCCTCGTCAAGGTTGCCGAGGACACAGCCGGCCACGATGGGCAGGATGGCGGCAATCAACGCGATAGCGGGAATGTTGGCAAGTCCCGACACGCCGAAGGCCACCATCGTGAGGAAGGGACCGTCGTTTATAGAAAGAACTGACACCGCGCCGACATCGGTGGAATCGCCGAACTCACCGGCCAGAGCCGCATAGAGACCGCCGTTGGAATTGGTCACGGCGGCGATAACCGCAAGCGGCGCGATCCCCAGAATTCCCGCCGGGCCGAACACCTTGTTAAGCAAGATGCCAAGCAGGGCGCCGACGAGAAACTTAACCGTCGTGAGCAGAACGCCCTTGAAAACCGGTTGCCCGGCCTGTTTGACGTTGATCTGCGCGCCGTTACAAAACAGGAACATCGCGATAAGCGTGGTCGCGCCCGTTTTCCAGAGGTTCGTCGTAAACCCGCCGATGTTCAAAAAGCCCGGAAAAAACGTATTCAGAAGAACACCCAAAAGCAACGGCACGACCATGAGGCCGCCCGGCACCTTTTTCACTAGTTGTAATAAACGCATAGCTAATCTCCTCTATAACATCTACTAACTATGTCGACATTATACCATACCCGAAAATTTTTGTCAAGCGTTTTCGCGTTTTTTTTTCGCGTTTTTTTGTAAAAAAATGAAAATTTTTTAAAACGGCCGGAAAAGTTTCCAAACCGCGCCGCCGGATGACGGCGCGGCCTGTCCGGGGGGACTTGTTCCCCCGGCGGGGACGGGGCGAACCCTACGGGTCGCCTTCGGGGGCGGAGCCTACCCCGTCTAGATTGCTTCGGGCTCCGCCCTCGCAATGACGGGTGGCAAGAGATAAGACAGATACCCGCGTGTGCCCCCGCTCATGAACCGCATGAGCCCACCACCGGGAACCGCGTCGTTTCGAGCGGGGCGAGGCAATCCAGTGTGTGGGCCTCCCCGGCTGGATTGCTTCGCCGCTAACGGCAACTATGTTGCCGCCGACTCGCAATGACAACGCCCCCGCGTCATTGCGGGCAGCCCCCCGTCATTGCGAGCGAAGCGAAGCAATCCAGAAGAGAGACATTCTTCCCCCGAAGGGGGGCCGAGGGCCGTTCGTGGTGCGATGCGCCCAAGGGAAGCCCCTGAGGGGCCGGGGCTGGGGGGCGTTGCGGGGGTCTGCCCTACAGCCCTCCGCGTCCTGCTTCGGGCTTCCGGGCCGGGGCGTGGCACACCTACGGTGTGCTTCAGTAATGCGTCCATCCGTGGACGCTTGGGGTACGCCCACAAAACCATGCACCGCATGGTTTTGTCCCGCAGAGGGGGTAGCGGAAGACGCGCAAACCCTTTTGGAACCTGTAGGGGTTTGCGTGGCTGGAGCGAGGGGGCGGCAAATTGCCGCGACTTCCTCCTTATGTTTGGTTTTGAAACAGGCTCAGGGGACAAAAGAGGGGGGATCGCGGCACATTGCCGGCCACGGTCAACACATGAAGGATTCCCCGCGCGGAAGTTGAACGCACCGAGAACGTCTGCGTTTTATGACGGCCCGTTTCACGGGGAGCATTTTCAGCGGCGGAACAGATACCGTGCGGGATTTGCGCCAAAACGGATGAGGAAGTAGAGCCAGCCTGTCGCAAAACCAAAAAGATGGGTGAGGTGGGCGATGTTGGAGGTGCTGCCTGAAAGCGTGGAAAAAAGTTCTATCGCGGTCGCGCCCAGAACCATGACGGGAGCACGAAGTGGAATGAGGCCCCAGAAGTAGATGATGGCGTTGGGTTTCAGGACGGCGAAGGCAAGCTGAACGGCGAAAATCGCGCCCGACGCGCCGAGCAGAAACACGTAACCCGCGCCCGTGAGCAGGTAAAAAAGAAACGACAGCGCGCCCGCAAACATACCGCAGACAAGATAGTAAAGGAGAAACTCAGAAGAGCCCACCTCGCGTTCCACTTGGCTCCCGAACAGAAACAGGGCAAACATATTGAACAACAGATGGTTAAAGTTGCCGTGCGCGAACATATAGGTGAAAAACTGCCAGACATCACCGCTCAGAACATTGACGATGTTCAACGCGAGAAACGAGGTGATGGCGTTGTACGACAGGAACCGTTGCGCGGCATACACAAGGACGTTGACGACAACAAGAATAACGGTCGCATTGAAGAAGCGGTAGCGAAACGGCCGACGAAGAATACTCATATCCAACAGAATACCCGAAACCGGACACGAAATCAAGAGGATCGCCCAGGGCAACGGCGTTTACGGTGCTTGCTGGGCGCGAATGGGGACGGCACTGCCGATTGCAACGCGAACTCTGTTCGCCCGATTCCCTCCCCGTCGTGATGCGGGGGCTTATCTCAATAGCCCAAAAAACCTGCCCCCGCTCTCCTCTCCTGTTTATGGGGCGGGGACGGGAGTAATCTTGCGGATACGGTGGTTGTTTGTGTCCAACACATAGACATTGCCTGTGCTGTCAACCGCCACGCTGACCGGGTTGTTGAACTGTGCCTCTGTGCCGATTCCATCAGCATAACCTCCCTTGCCCCAACCGTTACCCCAATCCCCTGACCCAGCGAGGGTGGTAACCACGCCGCCCTGAGGGGTTGGAGTTATCTTGCGGATACGGTAGTTGCCGGTGTCCGCCACATAGACGTTGCCCGCGCTGTCAAGGGCCACGTCATAAGGAGAGTTGAACTGCGCCTCCTGAGCCGTCCCATCGGCATAACCCTTCTCGCCACTCCCGGCGAAGGTGGTAACCACACCGCCCTCTGGGGTTGGCGTTATTTTGCGGATAAGGTTGTTCCCACTGTCCGCCACATAAACGTTGCCCGCGCTGTCAACCGCCACACCCAGACGATCTCTAAACTTCGCCTCCGCACCGGTTCCATCGGCATAACCCCTCGTGCTCCCGGCGAGAGTAGTAACCACACCGCCCTCTGGGGTTGGCGTTATTTTGCGGATAAGGAGAAGGTTGTTCCCAGCGTCCCCCATATAGATATTGCCGCTCCCATCAACCGCCATCCCATGAGTACCGTTGAACGTCGCTTTCACGCCGGTTCCATCAGTATGACCCGCCTCGCCGCTCCCGGCGAGGGTGGTAACCACGCTCCCCTCTGGGGTTTGAGTTATTATGCGGAGACGGCGGTTGTCCCCCACATAGACATTGCCCGTGCTGTCAACCGCTATGCTCATAGGTTCGGAAAACTGCGCCTCCTGAGCCGTTCCATCGGCATACCCCTTCTCGCCACTCCCAGCGAGGGTGGTAACCACGACATGAGGGCCGTCCGGGATTGGGATAAAACCATAGGTATGAACCGTTGTTTCGCCCGCGACCGAATCACAGCGGAGGCTTACATCCTGTGGAGTTTCTGAACAGGCTCTTAAGGATTAATTATGGACCGTTTTATCTAGACTATCAACTACCCCCGCCAGGGAGGGCGCGGCGCGTCGGCAAATGCGGGGCATGTCCCCGCGCTGCGCGAATGGAAAATGATAAATGGATAATGGAAAATGGCGGTAGCAGAACGCGCCGTCAGCGCGAGCCCACCCCCGTCATTGCGAGCGAAGCGAAGCAATCCAGTGTGAGGGCCTTCTCCTCTGGATTGCTTCGGGCTACGCCCTCGCAATGACCATGCCTCCTGTCATTGCGAGCGAAGCAATCCATGGTGGGGGGCTTCCTCGCATGGATTGCTTCACCCTTCTCACTTCGCAATGACACCCTCACCTCTTATCCCTTGAATCTGCGTAATCTGGATCGCCATATAGCGCAAGCTGCGGACCTTTCTTTTCTTTTCGCTTAAGTTGTTGACAGTGGGAGACTTCCCCCACCTTGTTCTTTGTCCGCTTGAAAATTCTGAGCATTCTGCTATCATATCCTCATGGGGAAATTGTTCAATGCCTATTTATGACAATATTTCAGGCGACAATCTCGCCACGGCCCTCAAAAAGACCTTGGACACGGCACAGCGGGCCGATTTTTGCATCGGTTATTTCAATCTGCGGGGCTGGGACCTGTTGCTTGAAAGTGTGGACGCGCTCCCCGGCGGCCCGTTGGACGAGCGGTTCGAGGATGACGCAACGTACAAGGCCCGTGTGCTTATTGGTATGCAAAAACATCCCCGCGAGGAACTGGAAGACTACTACGCCCTGAAGCAAAGCGTGATTTCCAACGAAAAAGCGGCGCGGCTGAAAAAAGAGGCGGCGGCGGAATTCCGCAAGCAGTTGACTATCGGGCGGCCAACCAACAAGGACGAGGAGACGCTCAAAAAGTTGTGCCGGCAACTCAAGGCGCGGCAGGTGGTCGTGAAACTCCATCTGGCGTTCCCTCTGCACGCGAAACTCTACCTTGCCTACCGGGACGATTACAACGCGCCGATAATCGGCTATCTGGGTAGCAGCAACCTCACCTTTTCGGGGCTCTCAAAACAGGGCGAACTGAACGTTGACGTGACCGACAAAGATTCAAGCGCGCGGCTTGAGCAATGGTTTCAAGACCGCTGGGACGACCAATACAGTTGGGACATAACCGAGGACTTGGCAAAGACAATCGACGAAAGCTGGGCGCGGGAAATCCCGCTTAAGCCCTACTATGTTTATATGAAGATAGCCTACCATCTTTCACAGGAGGCGCGCTCCGGTATCGCCGAGTTTTCCGTGCCAAAGGCGTTGCGGAAAGTTTTGTTGCCCTTTCAGCAAAATGCCGTGCAAGTGGCGGCCCGGCACCTCCACAAGCGGGGCGGCGTGATGATTGGCGATGTGGTCGGCCTGGGGAAAACCATCACCGCTATCGCGCTGGCAAAAATGTTTGAGGACGATTTCGGCTATCAGACCCTAATCATCTGCCCGCCGAATTTAGCGGAGATGTGGAATGATTATAAGCTGGAATACGGCCTGCGGGCGGAAGTCCTGTCGCTGGGGGAAGTGCAGCACAAGCTGAAACAGACCCGCCCATTCCGCATGGTCGTTATTGACGAGAGCCACAACCTGCGCAACCGTGAAGGCCGCCGGTACCGCGCGATTCACGAGTACCTGTATCAGGCCGGTTCAAAAGTAATTCTTTTAACCGCCACGCCGTACAACAAAAGTTATCTTGATATGGGCGCTCAGTTGCGGCTCTTCCTTGACGAGGAAGCCGGGCTCGGCATATCGCCCGACCGTTATATGCGAGAAATTGGCGGCAAGGCGGCGTTTGAAGCCCGTCATCAGGTAAAAGACTCAACGCTGGCCGCCTTTGAAAAAAGCGCCTATTCCGAAGACTGGTCCACGCTTATGAGACTCTTTCTTGTGCGCCGGACGAGGAGTTTTATCAAAAATAATTATGCCTTAACCGATTCCGCAAACGGCAGGAAGTATCTCGCATTTTCAGGCGGGGACAAAGATGAAATTATCCGCAGTTATTTTCCCGACCGCGTTCCGGCAAAGGTGCAGTACCCTTTCAGGAAAAGCGACCGCGAAGACCAATACGCCCGGCTCTATTCAAGCGACGTGGTGAATGTCATTAACCGCCTGCGCCTTCCCCGCTACGGTCTGGGGCATGAAGATTACGAAGACAAAGAGGCAATTACAAGCATTACAACCGAAGAAAGCACCATAAAAGACAAGCTCGCCAAGGCCGGGAAACAACTGCGGGGTTTTGCCCGCACCAATCTTTTTAAGCGTCTGGAAAGTTCAGGCCATTCGTTTCTGCTTTCCCTAAGCCGCCATATCCTGCGAAATTATCTGTTTCTGTACGCGATTGAAAACGATCTTGCATTTCCGGTGGGCAAGCAGGACGGGGACATCATCAGCGAGATTCTCTATACCGACGAAGACCCGGAATCAGGGGGCGTTGACCGGTTTATCTCAAGCGAAGCCGAATATATGCACCTTGCCAAAGAGTACTATGAAACCTTATCATATCAAAAACAAAAATACGAATGGATACGCAGCGCCCTTTTCAACGAAACATTCAAGAAAGACATCGAAGCCGACACGTCGGAATTATTGACAATAATGGAAAAAAACAAAATATGGGATCCGTCAAAAGACCGCCAACTAAACGCCTTGTCCGACCTTGTTAGCAAAAAGTATGCCGGCGAAAAGATAATCGTGTTTACCCAATATGCGGACACCGCGCATTACTTGTATCATGCGCTTAAAAAGCGGGGCGTGCGGGATTTGGAGCGCGTCACCGGCTCAAGCGAAAATGCCACGAATATTGCCCATCGTTTTAGCCCCGAGAGCAACAAAAAACATTTGGGCAAAAAACAGTTTGCGCCATCCATGCCGGGAGAAATTCGCGTGTTGATCGCCACCGATGTGTTGAGCGAGGGGCAGAATTTGCAGGACTGCCATATCGTCGTGAATTACGATTTGCCCTGGGCCATTATCCGCCTGATACAGCGGGCGGGCCGTGTTGATCGTATCGGGCAAAAAAGCGATACGATATATTGTTATTCGTTTCTGCCCGAAGACGGCCTTGAGACAATTCTCGCCCTGCGGGGACGCCTGCAAAAACGCATAAAAGAAAACGCCGAAGCCGTCGGTTCCGACGAAGTGTTTTTTGACGGCGACCCGGTAAACATCAAAGATTTATACAACGAAAAAGCCGGAATCCTTGACGATGAAGACGATGACGATGTAGACCTTGCCTCCTATTGTTACCAGCTTTGGCAAAACGGTTGCGAAAAACATCCTGAATTAAAAAAGATAATTCCCGAATTGCCCGATGTGGTGTATGCGACCAAGAAAAAGGAGGGGGAAGTCTCCCCCTCGCTACAGCCGCCTGCGGCGTCTTTCGCTACCCCCTCTGCGGGGGACACCCCCGCAACGCCCCCGTGGCGCTCTGCCGGCGACGGCGTAATCGTGTATGCGCAAACCGGCGACGGCAACGACAGCCTTGCATGGATGGAAACGAGAACGGAAACGGGAACGGGAACAGAAGAAAAGGGCCATCTCGTTTCGCAATCGCCGCTGGAAATTCTGAAAGCCCTCAAGTGCGGTTACGACGAGCCGCCCCTGCCCCGACAGGAACATCACCACACCTTGACAGCCGAAGCGATAGCCTATTTAAGCGAATTCAACGATAAAATAGGCGGGCAACTCGGCAAACGGAACGGCGCCCGTTACCGCGCCTTCACCCGCCTTGAACAATGGCTTCACGCCAACAAAGACGGCCTCTTTATCACCGAAGAAATCAAACATATCCACGAAGACCTATACCGCTTCCCCCTCAAAGAGGATGCCGTGGACGCGATCAACCGTGAATTAAAATCCGGCATAGACGACGAAAAATTGGTGGAAATGTTGTGCAGTCTGAACGGAGAGGATAAACTCTGCGTAAAAACCGAAGATAAACCGGAAACAAAAGAAGCCCGCATAATCTGTTCCATGGGGTTGGCATAATGGGCGCGTTAACGAAGCGACAGTTTTCCGAACTGGTTAATAATTTTGCATTGGCCGCGCTCTTTAACGCGCTGGGCTGGGATACTTTTCAATCGGTAAACAAAATAACGGTTAAAGGCGTTACCTACACGCTTTCGGGAATCGCAAAGAAAAAAGATTTTTGTGTTTTGGAATGCGCCGTAACAGACGCGGACGGCCAAATTCCCGGAGCGGCAATCAGAAAACAATTTGAGAAACCGGTATCACAGCTCTATCACGACCATCTTTTGGTCTTTACCGACAAAAATAAAACAGCCCAGTATTGGCAGCTTCCCCTGAGGGAATCGGGGGAAGAAGGCAAAGTAAAACGCCTTGTTACGTTTATGTGGCGCAAAGGGCAAGAGCCGGAAAGCTTATATCAAAAGTTTCGCAATATTGTATTCACGCTGAACGAGGAAGAAAATATTACCCTGCTTGATGTCCAAGAGCGGATAAGGACGAGCCTTGCCGCCAACAGCGAAAAAGTTACCAAAAAGTTTTACGCCGAATTCACCAAACAGCATGACGCTTTTCTTGCTTTTATCAAGGGCATGGACGACACAATCCCCGATAAAGACAATGTCAACAAAAAATGGTATGCCAGCCTGATGATGAACCGCCTCATGTTCTGCTATTTCATCCAGAAAAAACGTTTTCTTGACGGGAACAGCAACTATTTACAGGACAAATTAAAAGAATGCAAAAAATTAAAAGGCGCCGGTAATTTCTATGGCTTTTACCGTTCGTTCCTGATGGAACTCTTTCACGATGAATTGGCTAACCCGAAAGAAAAACGGAAGCAAAAGAAAATCCCCGTTCAATTCGGCGACATTCCTTATTTGAATGGCGGCCTCTTTGAAACACACGAACTTGAAGCGCGCTACAAAGCCATCGCCATAACCGACGCGGCCTTTGAAAACATATTCGCCTTTTTCGACGAGTGGGAATGGCATCTTGACACCCGCGAAAACGCAAGCGGCAGGGACATCAACCCCGACGTTATCGGCTATATTTTTGAGAAATACATCAATAACCGCGCCGACATGGGCGCATACTATACCAAAGAGGACATCACCGATTACATCGGCAAAAACACGATAATCCCGTTTCTGCTGGAAAAAGTAAAAACGGATCATCCCGCGCCTTTTGCGCCGGGCGGCGGTTTCTGGCAGTATCTGCAAGATTCAGGCGATGAATATATCTACGACGCGGTTAAAAAAGGCGGCGAAGGGTGCAAAACCATTGACGAAGTTGCTATCCCCGAAAACATTAAAATGGGGATCGACACAAACAAACCGGATTTACTTCTACGCCGTAAAAATTGGAACAGCGCAACGCCGGAAAATATTGGTCTCCCGACAGAAATCTGGCGCGAGACTATCGCCCGGCTTGAACGCTATTTTGCATTAAAACGGAAAATCACCAAGGGCGAAATTACCGAGATCAACGATTTAATCACCTATAATCTGAATATTCGCGATCTGGCACAGGACTACCTTGAACAGACTGCTGACAAAGCATTTATCCGTAAATTTTACAAAGCCTTAATCAGCATCACCATTCTTGACCCGACCTGTGGTTCCGGCGCGTTTCTTTTTGCCGCGCTCAATATTCTTGAACCGCTCTACGAAGTGTGCCTACAGCGCATGGAAGAATTTTACAGGAAAAATCCCAAAGGCAATGCCGATTTTGAAGACCATTTGTTGCCAGTATTGTCAGGCGAACATCCCAGCCGCGCCTATTATATTTACAAGACGATTATTTTAAATAACCTTTACGGCGTTGATTTAATGAAAGAGGCGGTGGAAATCGCCAAACTGCGCCTGTTCCTTAAACTGGTCGCCGCGGTTGACCCTTCCCGCCGCAAAAAGAATTTCGGCCTTGAGCCTTTGCCGGACATTGATTTTAATGTCCGTTCCGGCAATACGCTGGTGGGCTTCGCCACGGAAGGGCAACTTGAGGGCGTGGTAAAAGAACGCGAGCCTTTAACGTATGAAGAACGCTACGATGCATTGAAATCGGAATGTGAGATCGCCTCCGCCAGTTTTAAGCATTTCAAGAGAATGCAGACGGAAATGAGTCCCGACAGTTTTGTCATACGCAGCGCGAAACAGGATTACGCGAAGGCCATTGCCGCATTGGACGAAAAACTGAACCGTTATTTGGCCAGTACCTATGGTATAAATCCCGATGCGACAAAATGGAAAGACGGAGCGAAAGAATTTGACGTATGGAGGAAAAGCCACCAGCCCTTCCACTGGTTCGCGGAGTTTTACGAGATAATCAGCAACGGCGGATTTGACGTGGTGATTGGGAACCCGCCGTATATTGCAACAAGTAAAATAGATTATGATTTAAAAACCAACGATTTTTCATGCTCTGATATTTTTGGTTATATCATAAAAAGAAGTTTCGATATTCTCAATAAAAATGCGCGTTATGGTTTTATTGTGATGCATAATCTGGCGTTTAGCAGGAGTTTTGAACCAACAAGAAAAATAATAAGGGATAATGTGTCAAACGGCTGGTTTTCATTTTACGCTCGAATTCCTGCGGGTCTGTTTTCAGGCGATGTCCGCGTTAGAAATTGTGTTTTTGTCTTGGAAAAAAGGACAAATGACGATACGCCGCAATTCCATACCACAAGAATTCATAGATGGTTTACCGAATCAAGAGAAACACTTTTTTCAAGACTCCAGTACTCTTCGTTCAGTTTCAATGACGTTATCCCCATGTTTAACAGCCATGAATTATCAGATTTCTTTGAAAAATTGCATTGCAAAACATTAGCCGAATATGCATCAAAACATTCAAAACATACCCTGTATTTTAAGCAGTCTGCCTACAACTGGATTGCGGTTAGCGAACAACCCGCGCCTTGCTATGACGGCAATGGTAATTTAACCCCGCAGACAAAAGTTGGTTCAATCTCGTTTATAAACAACGAAATAGCGCAATACTCGATGCTCTTTCTCAATGGAAAATTGTCTTTTTCGTTCTGGTTGACATACGGAGACGAATTTGATGTTACCAAAGAAGATTTGTTAAGCATGAGGGTCCCTTTTGACGAGTTGACCGCAGATGACAAAACCAGATTACGAGAACTGGCAACTGAATTTTCGGAAGGGCTGGAAACTACTGTCCAGTACAAGCTAAACGCCGGCAAGAAAGTCGGAACGTACAACACTTCACGGCTCTGGCATATTACCGATAAGAGTGATATAATCTTTCTCAAGTATATGTGCGCCAAACCAGAAGAAATATATGCAAGAATTGAAGATCATGTGTCTCAGACGATCTTGTCCGGCAGGGGCGAGGGCGAGGGGGAGGGATGAAAGATTTGTATTACGCGCTATCACCACAAAATGATATAAACCCGGAGAACGTACAAACCTATTTTGATGCCCTGTCATGGGCACTAACCAATCGTGATGCAAAAAATATTCGGAATATAGCAATTACCGGCGTGTATGGTAGCGGGAAAAGCAGTATGATAAAGACTTTCCAAGAAAAATGCAAGAATAATAAAGATTTGAAATTTCTAAATATTTCTTTGGCAACATTCAGTAATAGTAACGGATTGAGATCGCCCGATGGTCAATCCGAAGACCTACAACGGTTGATAGAATTGAGTATTCTTCAGCAATTATTATATCGTGAAAAAGACAAGGTCTTGCCTGATTCCCGAATACGAAAAATAAAACGCCACACCGGGAAACAAGTTTCCTGTTTTGCGATTTACTCCCTTTTTTTCCTGATTTCCCTTGCAAATGTAATTACTGGATACAATAATTATTATCCGGGGCATATTTTTTTACAAAATGTATTGTTCCACCGATTGCCAATTGACAACGCTTCGATATATTTTGTGTCACTCATTATTAGTATCATTGGTAGTATATTTTTATTGAAAAACCTTGTCCGCCTTGTATATTCGATTAAACTCAGCAAACTCAGCTTTCAAAACGCAGAGATTGAAATTGATAAAGATATAAGCAAATCTATACTTAATCATTATTTAGATGAAATTCTCTATTTTTTTGAAGCAACAAAATATAATATTGTTGTTATTGAGGATTTGGATAGATTTGAACAAACAGATGTGTTTACAAAATTACGTGAAATTAATTTAATTCTTAATGAATCTCAAAAAATAACCAGAACGATAGTTTTTGTCTATGCTATCCGTGATGATATATTCAAAAATAAAGACAGGACAAAGTTTTTTGATTTTGTAATACCAATAATCCCTGTTATTAACAAATCAAATTCTGGTGAATTCTTGTTAACAGCAAAGCATAGAGGTATCATTGATATTTCTGATAATGTAATAGATGATTTATCATTATTTCTTGACGATACACGTCTTTTATATAACTCATGTTACGCAAAAGTGCCATTATCCCCCATGTTAAAAGCAGACAGTAATTCCATTCCCCTCTTCAATGATGCCATGTAAATCTGTGATTTTACTGCAAAGTGATTGTACCCGT
>JAISZQ010000171.1 GCA_031269165.1 Spirochaetaceae bacterium | reverse complement strand
CCAGCAAAAGGGGGAAAGTCTTCCCCCTCGCTCCAGACTTGCTCCGGCCTACGCCCTCCGCAATTCTTACGCTACCCCCTTCAGCGGGTGGCCCGCCCCCCGCAACGCCCCCGAATCACAGCGGAGACTTGCGTTCCGTGGGGTTTTGGAACAGGCTCAAATGGCTTGACCGGGGTGGAAAATAATACTTGACATGGTGCCGAATTCTGGATAAAATAGTATAAAAAGTTCTTTAAAAAGGAGTTTAAAATGGTTGAAACAATTCAGAAACAGGGAAACCGCAGATTCGTCACCGTAGTCGTCGGCTTTATGATTTTTGCGCAGTTCTTTGGAGCGGGTAATCTGCTCTTTCCGCCTTTCCTCGGGTTTGTCGGGGGAAGCAAGTGGGTCGTCGGGTTTATATTCTTTTTCATCTTTGACGTGGTTCTCGGCATCATGGGGCTCGCCGCTTCCGGCAAGTTCCCGAAGGTCGAGATCGGCGCGTATTATCGCCCGGGCAGGAAGTTCATGATCATTGCGGGCGCGATCGGCGTCTTCATCACCTCGGCCCTCGTCGTGCCGCCGCGCGCGGCGCTTATGTCCTATGAAGTGTTCCTGAAGCCGGTCATGGCGGGCGGTTTTGAGAACGTTGTGCCGACGACGGGCTTGCAGGCGGCACCGGTCATCTTTTTGCTTGTCTATTTCGGGCTCGCGACGCTTTGCGCGATACGGCCGTCAAAGGTCGTTGACATCATGGGCAAGTTCCTCACTCCGGTGTTGCTCGCCGTGCTTGTCGTGCTCATCATCGTGGGCCTCGTAAATATGGGTTCAACGGGGATCAGGGTTGGGGACTATCCGTCTGGATCGCCGAGCCTTATCGCGTTCGGCGTCGCGCAGGGCTTGCAGACCTTTGACGGGCCGACCGGAACGCTCATCGCGATCATCATCATCGTCAGTCTGCTTGGTAAGGGCATCAGCAATACCGGCGATCAGACCAAAACGATCATCAAGTCCGGCTTTGTTGCCGCGATCTGCCTCGGTATCATCTATATTGGCCTCGCGTTGCTCGGCGCCTTCTATTCAAATGATCCGGCTCTCATGGCCATATACGAGGAAAACGGCGGTATCGACCAGACGTGGCTGCTCAACCACATCCTCAGCAATACGCTCGGATTGGGCGGCACGGTCATCTTCGGCCTTGCGATCCTGCTCGCGACATTCACGACGGCACTCGGATGCCTCGGCCTCGCGTCCGAATTCTTCAGCAGCATTTCCGGGCGCAAGATCAGCTACAAAGCGGCCGTGCTCGCTTACGCGATTATTGGGTTCATCGTTGCGGTCATCCTGTCGACAACGCCGTCCGGCGTACAGACCCTGTTAAACCTGACGCTGCCCTTCCTGCTCATATCGATGCCGATTACGGTCGTCCTCATCGTACTGAATCTGTTTAACGAAAAAATCAACAACGACAACGTATACCGGGGCGCGGCAATAGCCGCAGGGATATGGGGCCTCGGATACGGCATAGCCTACCTTGACGCTTTTACATTCGGGCACGGGTTCGCCGTGTACGGCAGCGGCTGGTTTACCGCGATGTTCGGCCCGTGGAACTTCATCTACACATTGACGGGCGACCTCGGTTACATCATCCCGGCCGCCGTGGGTGCCATTATCGGCGCTTTCATCAAGAAGGGCGGCTACGAGGAGCGTCCCTACCTGCGTGAGCACGCGGGTGACGAGCGTTTCGATTACGCGGCACTGCTGTCCAAGAAAGCGAAGACCGGCGCGGCATAAGCAATCCGTTGCGGCGCAACGAAGGCGAGGAATATTCCCCGCCTTCTAGCCGATGCGGGAAGGAAAAATAAAATGAGTGATGTTTTGCATGAACTGTTTAAGGATTATGAAGGCGCCTCGTGGTTGACGCATATCGAGTCGGATCCCTCGCCCGAAGCGCGCAAGAGAATCCCTGAGTTGATAGAAGAACTGGCGGATTACCCGATGGCGCCCGGCAACGAGCTTGACTTTCTCGACGACAGCACACCGGCCGGCATCACACGCGAGGACATAGACGCCCCGCACGGTTTGCATCTGTATCATTACGAGCCGCAGAATAAAAACCCTGCCGCTGACGGGAGGATCATCTACTATATCCACGGCGGCGGCTTCATGCGCGGCAACGAATACTGGTGCCGTTTTAACGCGATCCATCAGGTGCAAAACCTCGGCCTCCCCGTCTATGCGTGCGAATATCGTTACACGCCTGAGCATAAATACCCGAAGGGCCTCGACGATGTGGAGTGGGGCTGGAACTATCTCGTGAATGATCTCGGTCTTGACCCCAAGAAGATTATCGTTACGGGCGAGTCGGCCGGCGGGACGTACGAGTTTGCTCTTATGCTGAGGCTCAAGAGGCAGGGGCGGGAGTTGCCGGCGGCGGGTTGCGCCTGTATTTCGGGATTTCTCGATTTTGCGGCGGAGAGTCCGTCCTACACCCTGAATAACGGCATCGACCCGCTGTTCTCCATAGACTTTGGCGAAACGATAAAGTACTACCTCGACGACCTCTCCCTGGCGCACGATCCCGAGGTTTCCCCGAAGTATGGGGACTTCACGGGATTTCCTCCGACAATATTCTTGGCGGACGACACGGAGGTTTTCGTTTCGGACGCGCTCATCGGAGCGGACAAACTGCATAAACTCGGCATCCGCACCGAGGCGTACATAACGCACGGACTCACGCATGTCTATGGGTTCGAGATGCCCGAACTGCCCGAATCGGACACTTTTTATCGGCGTATACGGGAGTTTTTCGGACTTTCAAACCGTTGACAACAGGCGGCTCTGCATAGACGCTCATGTTTTCGTATGCGGTGGGACAAATCCCCCAGACCCGCCGCCGTACGGCATAATCGGTAAGAGCCTGTTCAAAATCTCGGCAAAAAGGGGAATCGGCAATTTGCCGCGCCTTCCACTGTCAACAACTTAAGGATTCTTGTCCGCAGATTGACGCGGATTTTCACGGATTAAACTGGTTTTAGGTATGAAAAATCTGCGCAATCAGTGTAATCTGTGGACCATTCTTATATTCTCTTTGCTTAAGTTGTTGACAGGGGAAAGCCTTCCCCTCGCTACGGCCCGCCGCTTGCGCTTAGGGGCCTCCGCTATCCCCCTCTACGGGGCACCCAATGCCGCACGCGAACCAAGTGATAGACTTAGGCGCGACAGGCGTGAAGCTGGAGGCCGTTATCGGTAGACAAGGCGCGAAACTTTAGGACAGGTAAACAAATGTATAGTGTTTTTTGAAAAAAAAAGTAAAAAAAACGTGAAAAAAATTGATAAAACGCTTGACACTTTTTTTGTCTGTGATATAATACTGTCATAGTTTGTTAGGCGTGATCCGGTGGTTGTCTGCTTCAGTGTTGCGGAGCCTCCGAAGGTATTTTTTGGATGCCCCCCCCCCCCTCCCTCCTCGTATTTCGGTGGGATCAAGGTGTGGAGTTTCGGAACAGGCTCCGTTTTTTGCGGTGACTTGGCAGAAAAAAGGACGCGCTATACTTACTCATTATTTTTATGAGGAGGCAGAAATGCAAAGCAATGAGAAAGTTATCGTACGGCAGGAAGGGAGTTCTCTTTTTCGGGGAATAAGAAAAGGGAAACTCGTACTCGTGCTGGCAAGTGTTGTGGTGACGGGATTCTTATGTGTTGCCTGTCAGGGGAAAAAAGCGGTACAGGCGGACGATGAGAACGTTTCCTTTACCCTCTGGCATTCGTATGTGGGAGCCGACCAGCGGGCGGAGTTTATGACGCGGCGGATGGAGCAGTTCAAGGCCGCCAACCCTGATATAACCATTGAGGAACAGAAGATTCCCCGGGATCAATATCAGACCCGGCTCAAGACTCAGGCTGCGGCCGGAGAGTTGCCCGATGCGTTTATCGCGTGGCCCAATACCCCGGTGCGGGAATTTGCGGAAGCGGGCTTGCTGGCGGATATCAACGGACTCTTGTCACGGGAGAGCGCGTGGAAAGACAGCCTTCTCCCGATTGCCCTGAATGAATTTACCGTAGACGGCAAAACCTACAGCGTGGGGTTGGGCATAGCGGTAACTTCCGTTTTCTTCTATAACAAGGCGTTGTTTGAAAAATACAACATCAAGGTTCCCCAGACCTACGAGGAACTGAAAACGGCAATCGCGGTGTTTAAGCAAAACGGCATTATTCCCATTGCTCTGGGAAATAAGGCAAAGTGGCCGGCTCAGTCTTCCCTCTTCAGTATTATTGCAAATCGGGTAACCGGTTCTCAGTGGCTTACCGACGCGCTTGCAAACAAAAATGGCGCCAAATTCACGGATAAGCCCTTCCTTGATGCTCTGGGAGTCATGAAAGAACTGGCGAATCTGGAGGCCTTTAACCGGGACTACAATTCTGTTGATGATGTCCAGTGCCGGGGGTATTTCTACCGGGAAGAGGCAGCCATGATGATCAACGGTACCTGGGTACTCCCCGACATCGTTGCGAATGCTCCTGACGCGGTAAAGGCGAACATTGAAATGACAACCTTCCCAGTCATCTCAGGCGGCAAGGGTGAGCCGGAGACTCTTTCCGGGGTAAGCAGTACCGGGGTGGTCATTAATGCCAAGGCGAGCCCCGCGCAACGTGCCGCGATTGAAAAACTCATTATGTTCCTGACCGTTGACGAAGCCCAGAAAATGTACATGGAGTACACAATTCCCGTGTCGTCAAAAACCGTTGAACCCGATCCGGGCGCGGTCGACTCGGTGTACGCAAAGCTGGTCGACTTGATGAAAGCCCATCCCGCGATGGTGACGGTGTATGATTCGGCGCTTAATTCCGAACAGACCGAAATCATCAATAACGGGCTACAGGGGATTATGCTTGGGATGCAGACTCCCGAAGAGATAGCCAAGCAGTTGGCGGATACCATCCGGTAGACTGTTCCGGCAGGGCGGTTCTTCGCCCTGCCGGATTAAGGAGGTTCTTTTGACATCAATAATGCAAAAAAATAAATCATTTATGATTTGCGCCCTGGCTCCGGCATTGATTGTTTACGGCTGTTTCGTGTTGTATCCTATTGTGCGGTCCTTTCTGTTTGGTTTTTATAATTGGAACGGCCTGTCCGCTCCCCGGTATATCGGGCTTGAAAATTTTCGCCGTATTCTCACCGACACGGTATTCTGGCAGTCTTTCAGAAACAATATGTTTGTGGTAGCGGCTTCAATGCTCGGCCAAATTCCTTTGGGCATACTCGCCGCCGTTGCGTTGAGCGGCAAGTTAAAAGGGCAGTCTTTTTTTCGTACCGCATTCTTTATTCCCATGATTCTTTCAACCGTGGTGGTTGGGTTGTTGTGGACCACGATCCTGAACGCCCAGACTGGTTTGTTGCGGGGCTTTTTGCTGGCGGCGGGATTTAAGACAACCCCCGACCTGCTCGGCAATCCCTCTTCCGCCATCTATACCCTCTGCTTTGTCATTGTTTGGCAGTTTGTCGGCTTGTACATGATTATCTTTCTTGCGGCACTCCAAAATATCCCCGCCGATATTTCCGAGGCTGCGGATATTGACGGCGCGGGAGAAGTGACCAAATTTTTCAAGATACGGCTTCCGCTCCTGTGGGACACGATTGCCGCTACCGCCGTACTGTGCATTTCGGGAAGTATGCGGTCTTTCGATCTGATTTACGTTATGACCGAAGGCGGCCCTGCCCACGCGACCGAGGTGATGGCCACGTATATGTACAATAAAACCTTTGCCGTCAATCAGTACGGGTATGGAAGCGCGGTGTCCCTCGTGATCGCGGTGTTGAGTTTTACGTTTATCGCGCTCAGCAGGAGTATCCTGCTTCGTAAGGTTGAGTCGTAGTTGTTTATTCGTAGTCGTTTATTTATTAAAGGAAAAATTCATGAAGCATACTGATCCTTTTGCGTCTCCGGGAAACGCCCGGAATATGCGTCTTCTCATTGCGGGAGGCCGTTATCTTATTTTGGGCATCCTCGCAGTCGCCACCCTTTTCCCGTTGCTGTGGATGACGTATAGTTCATTCAAAACAAATCAGGAATTTGCCGTATCGGTGATCGCCTTGCCGAAACAGATACATCTGGAAAATTACGCCCACGCATGGAAAACCGCGAATATCGGCATTTATTTTTTCAATAGCCTGTTTGTCTCGATTGCTTCCATCATTTTCACCGTTCTCATCGGGGCTTCCGCAGCGTTTGTGCTTGCCAAATTCAAGTTCCGTTTTCAAAAAGCGGTGTCGTCGATTTTTGTGATTGGGATGCTGATCCCCCTTCAGGCGGTACTGGTTCCGCTCTTTTCGCTGATGCGCGGCTTCCATCTGCTCAACACGCCGTGGTCGCTGATCATGGTGTACACGGCTTTTGGTCTGCCCCTCACGATTTTCTTGATGGAAAGTTTTATCGCGTCCTTTCCTGATTCCATTATGGAAGCATCCATTATTGACGGCGCGACTATGGGGCGCATCTTTTTTTCCATCGTCTTACCCATGACGCGGCCGGTTATTGCTACGGTGGCGATTCTCAACTTCCTCAACAACTGGAAGGAATTCAGTTTTGCGCTGGTTTTCATCAACTCGGAGCATAAAAAAACATTGCCTCTGGGATTATACAATTTCCTGGGGGCCTATACCACCGATTATGCGGGACTTATGGCGGCACTGGTCATTGCCACGGTTCCCATTCTGATCATGTACCTGCTTTTACAGGAACAGGTTATCAACGGCATGACGGCGGGCGCGGTAAAAGGATGATGAAGTGTTTATCCTTTCGGGGATCGGAGCGTTGCAGGGGTACCCTATAGCCCTCCGCGTCCTGCTTCGTGCTTTCGGGCCGGGGCGTACTCTAGCAATAAGAATGGTCCACAGATTACGCAGATTTTTCATACTTGCGGCCCGCATAATTTGTGGAAATCGGTGTAATCTGTGGACAAATATTCTTAAGTTGTTGACAGCGGGAGATGCGGCAACCTGTTGCCGCCCCGCTCATTAGGTATTCTTAAGGGAAAGCACTAAGGGAGAAAGAATGGCTGAAACATTGCGATTTCCCCAGGGATTTATCTGGGGAGCGGCATCCGCTTCGTATCAAGTTGAAGGCGCGGTGAAGCAGGACGGCAGAAGCGAGTCCATTTGGGACCGGTATTGTTCGATACCCGGCATGGTGGCAAACCATGATACCGGAGAGACGGCATGCGACCACTACCATCGGTATAAAGAGGATGTGGCCCTGATGAAGACGCTGGGAATGCAGGCCTACCGGTTTTCCATCGCGTGGCCTCGGGTGATGCCGGGCGGTACCGGAAAAGTGAACCCCAAAGGGCTCGATTACTATTCCCGGCTGGTAGACACCCTCTTGGAGGCGGGCATCAAACCCTTCGCAACCTTGTTTCACTGGGATTTGCCCCAATGTATGGCCGACGTAGGCGGCTGGTGCAATCCTGCCATGCCGCATTATTTTCTTGAATATGCCGCGGCGGTTTTTGACAAGCTGGGAGACCGGGTCGACTATTGGATGACCTTGAATGAACCTTACTGCACGGCTTTTTTAGGGCACTATGTCGGGCGGCACGCTCCGGGCCATCATGACTATGCGGAAGCCTTGAGGACGGCGTACTATCTGTATGTTGGCCACGGGCTCGTGGTGCGGCATTTTCGGGAACGGGGCGATCAAGGACGAGAAAAAAAGGGGACAAAGGGGGAAATCGGCATCGCCCTCAATCTGATGGGACGACTGCCGCTGAATCCGGATGACCCTCTTGATCAGGCTGCGGCGAAACGGGCTGACGGCAACCTCAACCGCTGGTTTCTCGACCCCTTGCTCAAAGGGAGTTATCCTGAGGACATGACGCGCTGGTACGAAAAAAAAGGGATCGTTCTTCCCCCGTTTGACGCCGAGGAAATTGCCCTCATGCATCAGGAACTTGATTTTATCGGCCTCAACTATTACAACGACTTTTATGTTCAGCACAATCCCCATGTTTGGCCGGATGAAGGGGAAATCAAAAATCCACGGCATATACCGGTAAACACCCGTGACTGGCCGGTTACCGAACAGGGATTCACCGCCATGTTGCTCCGGCTTAAAAATGAATATGGGGTAAAGCGCATCCTGATAAGCGAAAATGGTACCGCGACCCACGAGATCGTGAGTATGGAGCATACCGTGGAAGATCCCCAGCGAGTTGATTATCTCAAACGGCATCTCAAGGCTCTGCATCAAGCGATAGAAGCGGGGGCCCCCGTATTCGGCTATCTGCAATGGTCTTTTACCGACAATTTTGAGTGGGCGTTTGGATACAACAGCCGTTTTGGATTGGTCTATGTGGATTTCGAGACGCAGGAACGTATTGTGAAACAGAGCGGCACATGGTACGCGAAGGTTATTAAGGACAACGCGCTCACCGTCTGAGTTTTGCATACCTTACTCCATGCGGCTCTTGTTTGCGCGTTTTGTGCGGGGTACTGCCTCGCCGTAAAACGATGCCGGGCCGAAAAGCTTTGTTGCCATATACTCCTTGAAAAGCTGAGGGCGCGAGTGCGTAGAGAGGTTATCACGCCCTGTTCGATAGAACAGATAGTATGCCGGGAATCCCCATGCGTGGCAAGGGGGCTCAGTCCCACAGGCTCCTAGTCTGGCAACCCCTGCTTATCGCAATGACGGGACGGGTGTTGTCATTGCGAGACGCGAAGCGGCGAAGCAATCCAGACGGAGGAGGCATTCACACTGGATTGCTTCGCTTCGCTCGCAATGACGAAGGGCTCCCACAATGACGAGAGGCTTGTCCGCAACGACGAGGGAGAATCGTCATTGCGAACCCAAAGGGCGAAGCAATCCAGACAAAGAAGGCCCTCACACTGGATTGCTTCGCTTCGCTCGCAATGACGCTTCCCTTAATGCGAGGTTTTTGAACAGGCTCTGAGAGCGGTTGTAACAAGCGGGGGAAATGCCTATACTGATGGCATGAAAACCAGAGTCCGCTACGCGCCTTCTCCGACGGGGCTTCAGCACATCGGTGGGATTCGCACGGCGCTTTTTAACTGTCTCTATGCCCGCGCCACGGGGGGGACTTTTGCGCTTCGTCTCGAAGATACCGACCGGACGCGTTGCGACGATGCCTTTGTGAAAAACCTCTATGACACGTTTGACTGGTTGGGGTTTCGCTGGGACGAGGGGCCGGATGTTGGGGGGGCGTTCGCGCCTTACGTTCAGAGTGAGCGGTCGGCACTTTACCAGCGGTATGCGCGGGAGTTGCTCGATAAGGGGGCGGCGTATCGGTGTTTTTGCAGCGGCGAGCGGCTTGAGGCGGTGCGAAAGGAGCGGGAGGCGGCGAAGAGTCCGCTCACCGGGTATGACCGGCAGTGTCGTTCGCTCAAGGCGGAAGAGGCCGAGGCGAGGGCAAATGCGGGCGAGAGCCACACGATCCGGCTGAAGATTCCGCTGGGCGAGCGCACCGTGTTTCACGACGCGCTACTCGGCGATGTCGAGTGGAAGAACGACGACGTGAACCCTGATCCGGTGTTGCTCAAGAGCGACGGGTTTCCCACCTATCACCTTGCAAACATCGTGGACGACCACTTGATGGAGATCACTCACGTCTTGCGGGCGCAGGAATGGCTCTCGTCCACGCCGCTCCACATCATTCTCTACCGCGTGTTCGGCTGGGAACCCCCGGTCTTCTGTCATCTCCCGATGGTGATGGGCCAGGACGGGAAGAAGCTCAGCAAGCGTCACGGCGCGACGAGCATCGACGAGTTTCGCAAGGGCGGCTACCTTCCCGACGCGCTGCTCAACTATGTGGCCCTGCTTGGCGCGTCCTACGAGGAAGGCCGCGAGATATGGACCCTGGACGACCTTGCGAAACGGTTTTCGCTCGACAAGATCAACAAGGCCCCGGCCGTCTTCGATTACCGGAAACTCGCATGGTTTAACGCCGAGTATATCAAGGCTGCGGGTAACGAGGAACTTGCGGTACGCGCCCTGCCTTTCGCGCTTGATGCGGGACTTTTTGGTGGTGCGGGAAGGCCGCCCGACAGCGGGCAGAAGGCCCTGTTTGTCAACGCCATGCCGCTGGTCAAGGAACGCGCGGCTCTTTTGACGGAGATTCCGGCGAAGCTTGCCTATCTTTTTGCCGCGCCGCCGGTCCCCGATAAACAAGAGTTTATCCCGAAGAAAGGTTCGATAGAGGACGCGCGTGTCTCGCTTGAAAGGGCGTTGCCGCTTGTTGCCGCGTTGGCAACAGGGGACGACGCCGGGGCCGAGGTGCTGGTAAAAGCCGCGTGCGAGAAAAGTGCCGTGAAAATCGGTGATTTCCTTATGCCGTTGCGGGTTGCCATCACCGGCAGTCGGGTGAGCCCGCCGCTGTTCGGCTCGATGCGTCTGCTCGGCGCGGACGAATGCGCCGCCCGGATAAAGCGGGCGTTGGAATCGTGCTAACTGCGTAACGTTTTGGCCGGATAAACGGCCAGAGCGTTATGCGAAACTTCTTTGTCGCCCGCATCGCCATACGGCGCAATCCGCGAGGCTTTCTTTGCTTGGCTTGTCTCAAGACCGCACTGTTTTTGCGCTTTTTCGCGCTTTTTCCCCGTTTGATTAAAGCAATTGGGCTGGCAACCGCATAGATAGAGGCGGAGGCTCTGTGCTATGAGGTCAACAAGACAATTGGAAGAAGATGTGTGGTATGCGGTTCGTACCGTGATTAATGTCAGCGAGCCGCTGTTTCCGCTGGGATGGGCGACGGGGCTTTTCTGCCGCGTGTTGCGTGAGGCGAAGGGGCGGTTCGGGTTTGAGATGCGCGGGCTTGTGGTTGAGGGGTGCACGCTTTCGTTCTACATTAAGCCCGAGGACGGGTTTAAGCTGCCGAAGATTATGCAGTGGTTGAAACAAACGTTCGCGGTGCGGTTTAATTTCCGCACGGGGAGGAAGGGGCACGTATGGGGGGATCGGTATTGGTCGGAGATTCTGGCGGGGGAGCCGCCGCCCGAAGCGAAAGAGGTGGACTGGGCGGTGGTCGAGGCGGAGGCGAGCAAGCCGATACCGGAGGGCATGGTCTACAAGGTATCTTGGGGCAGCCCCCGCCCGGCTGGAATGGGCTCGGAAGCGCCTTTTTCGCCCCAATTCACGTTCTCTTCCGTGTTTCCGCCCGGCTAACCGGGGGCAAAGCCCCCGGTTAGCGGCAAAGGTGGTGTTACAGGCAGCCTCGATTCTCTGGCCAAAGACGGCCTCAAGGGGAAGGTCTGCCCGCGCCGCCGGGAAAAAGGCGAAAAAGAGGCACGTTTCGGGGTATTTCCGATGTGCCGGGGCGGGAAAACACGGATAAACGCGGCGCACAGTGAGGAAACACGGAAAAGAAGGCGTTGGAGAGACGGTTTTCGCGCAAAGAGGGCGGTTGAGGGCTGTCCCCGTCCGCTTGGGGCAGCCCCCGCCAGGCTGGATGAGGGTCGGGAGCGTCTTTTTCACCCGGCTAACCGGGGGGCTTTGCCCCCGGTTAGCGGACAAAACGGCATCACAGACAGCCTCAATGTTCCCAGTCCCCGTCCAAAGGAGGCGTGCTATTTGGCGTGGATCTCTCAGCCGATTGTGCGCCGACTCGTTATCATTGATGAGGAAAATTGCGGCAAGGCGCGAGGTTGACGGTTAAACAAACGTAGGGGAATTGGCGGACGCTTTTCATTTTTTATAAACAAAATCGTATAGCGGTATTCCATCTTTCGGATTATGCGGGGGATTTTTCCGGTGGTATTCTCATAGGTAATTATCTTTGCGAGGTCGCGGAAAGCCGTTGGCTTGCCGTGAAAACATAGTTGCCGTTAGCGACGAAGCAATCCAGAAGGTAACACGGCCAGGGTCTTTATTAAGGGAGGCTGTTCCAAAACCCCACGAGGTTTTTTTCTCGTGGTGATCCGGGGGCGTTACGGGGGTGGTAAACCCCCGTTGAAGGGGGTAGCGGAGGGCATAAGCCCGGAGCGAGGGGGAAGGCTTTCCCCCTTTTGCTGGGTTTTGGAACAGCCTCAAGGAAGCAATGAACCGCGACCCTCACAAACGATACGAACAGGTTTGTTGGGTTTGCGCGGTTCGTGTTGGGGCACCTGCGGTACCTTGTGGTTACATAAAAACGTTGTGTAAACGGTAAGCGATAAGTGGAGGGCAAAAAGTATGCGTGAATATCCGGTTTACAGTGCCGAGACGGAATGCCGGGGGTGTTACAAGTGTGTTGACCATTGTCCAGTCAAGGCGATACGGGTGCGAAAGGGGCGTGTCGGGGTTATCCCTGAGATGTGTATCTTTTGCGGGAACTGTGTGCGCTCCTGTCCCGCCTCGGTGCGGAAGGCGCGGAACGACATCGAAGCGGTCAAGAGGCTGCTCCGGCAGGGCAGACAGGCGAAAAAGTGTTTCGTGTCGCTCGCGCCTTCCTTTGCATCCGAGTTTTTCGGGTGTACGCCGGGGCAGTTGACGGCGGCGATTAAGCAACTGGGCTTCTTTGCCGTTTCCGAGACGGCGCTGGGGGCGGATTATGTGTCCGCCAAGATTGCCGCCGACCTCAAGGAAGCGTGGAATGAAAACGGGGGTGGGAACGGGCAAAAGCTCTTCCTCTCCTCCGCCTGTCCCGCCGTCGTGCTGTACCTGAAGCGTTACGCGAGCGCGTTTGTCCCGTACCTCAACAATCGCGCCTCGCCTCTGCTTGCCCACGCCCAGCTTTTGCGCGCGTGGTACGGCGAGGGGAACGGTAAAGAAAACGGCGAGAACATCAACGTCGTGTTCATAGGCCCCTGCATCGCCAAGAAGCGCGAGGCCGACCAGTTCAAGGAAATAAGCGCCGCGCTCACCTTCAGCGAGTTGCGACAATGGTTTTACGAGGCGGGCGTCAACCCGCTTTTGATGGGCGAAATGCCCGGCGATAGGTTTGTTCCCCGCCGCGCCGCTAAGGGCGCGTTCTATCCGGTTGACGGCGGCATGATCATCTCGATGCGGAAGTACCGGGGCTTCTCGCAAACGGCGAACATGGTCATATCCGGCATCAACACGATAGCGGAAACGCTGAACACCGTGACGCGCCCGGACGGTCTTGAGACGCCGCTCTTTTTGGAACTGCTTGCCTGTCAGGGCGGCTGTGTCAACGGCCCCTGCGCCACCCGGGACGCTTCGGCCATCACCCGCCGTGCCCGCCTCCTGCACTACGCCGAGTCTGCGGACGACGTGCTTGACGGGGAGACCGCCTCCCGCCCGATACCGCTTTCAGGCGAACTTACCGCTACCGAGAAGCAGTTTGCCCGTCATAGCCCTGAAGCCATCCGCCGCGCGCTTGAGCAGACGGGGAAGTACCACGAGAACGACGAGATCAACTGTTCCAAGTGCGGCTACAAGAACTGTCGCGACTTTGCGGCGGCGATGCTGGAAGAGCGGGCGGAAAAGGCGATGTGCGCCCCGTATATGCGTTCCCTTGCCCAGAAGAAGGCCAACGGCCTGATGAACGCGATGCCGGGCGGCGTGGTCATCGTCGAGAAAAATATGCGCGTCATCGAGTGTAACAAAAACTTCGCCACTCTCATGGGCGGCGAGATCGAGGAACTGTACGAGATTACCGACCATCTCGCCGGGTTCAACTTCAACACCCTGCCGCAGATCTCCGCCCACTTCGAGGAGGCGTTTTCTATGCGGGCCGAGGGCTCGTTTGACTACGACATCCGCGTTGACGCCCGCATTCTTCATTTGAACGTCTTCGTGATCGAGAAGGGCGAGATTGCCGCCGGGGTTTTCACCGACGTGACGGTTCCGCAGGTTCGCCGCGACCGGACGGTCTCCAAGATAAAAACCATCATCGCAAAGAACGTCAAAACGGTGCAGAAAATCGCGTTTCTCTTGGGCGAAAACGCCGCCGAAACCGAGGCGGTTCTCAACTCGATCATCGAGTCTTATGAGTTCACGGGGAAGAGGTGAGCGGTGGTACACAGATTACGCAGATTATCGCCGATTGCGGGAAAGGTGAGGGTGGGGGCGTCATGGTCTCGCTCTGGATTGCTTCGCTTCGCTCGCAATGACGGGGGGCTCACCCGCAATGACGGGAGAACCGTTGTCATTGCGAGGAGCGTAGCGACGAAGCAATCTAGACGTGGATGGCCTCCACGCTGGATTGCTTCGCTCCGCTCGCAATAACGGGGGGCCGCTCGCAATGACGGGAGAATCATTGTCATTGCGAGGAGTGAAGCGACGAAGCAATCCAGACGAGACAGCCTCCGACTGGATTGCTTCGCTTCGCTCGCAATGACAGGCGGCTTGCCCACAATGACGAGAGAATCATTGTCATTGCGAGGAGCGAAGCGACGAAGCAATCCAGATGAGGATGGCCCTCCGACTGGATTGCTTCGCTTCGCTCGCAATGACAGGGGGCTTGCCCGCAATGACGGGAGAATCATTGTCATTGCGAGGAGCGAAGCGACGAAGCAGTCCAGATGAGGATGGCCCCCACACTGGATTGCTTCGCTTCGCTCGCAATGACGGGGGCCGCTCGCAATGACAGGCAGGGGAGCGCGAGGTAAGAGTGAGCGGTAAACGGAATGGTTACGGCCGCCTCATGATTTATGTACGTTGATCACTTTCATCACCTCGTCACCCAGGTGGTTGATTACCTTGACGGCGATGCGGCCGGAGGCGGGACTGTCGAAGGGCCGGGAAATATCGCTGTGGAGGCTTTCCCATGCGTCCGCGTTGATCTCCGCTTTCAGGCTGGTCTTGAGGGAACCGTAGGGATCGTTGGCTCCCAAGAAGTAGGCGTGACGGACGAAGAAACTTTCCTCGTTGTAATCGGTATCGATGAACCAGCAGGCGATCCCTTCCGGCCCGTCGGAGCGGATTTCCCCGGTGTTGGGGTGGAATACGTCAACACCTTTTATGCGAACCCGGATTTGGCCGTCCGGCGCGGGTTCTACGTCAACATCGGGTTCGCCGAAGATGACAAAGAGGTTGCCTTTGCCGTTGTTTCGGAGGTCTCCGGCCATGTGGAGGTCGGCGTTCATCCGGGCCTTGAGGATTTTGATTTTCCCCAGTTTTTCAAATTCCGTGGTGTGGGCCTCGTAGTTGAAGGCGCAGGCGATAAGAAGGTCGAAGCCTGAGTCGGCGGCTTCCCGCGCCGCTTCGATGAGGTCGGGCCGGGTGACGGTACCGAATTCGGGGCCGATAAAGATGGCTGCCCGACGGTCGGTTCCCGTTTCTTCGTCTCCTTCACGGTAGAAACCTTCGGCGCAGACAAAACTCCCTGGCCAAGGCGCGAGGGACGTAAAATTGATCTTGTCGTCTTTGTGGGCCTGCTGAACCCCGGCGGTCTTGAGGTTCTCCAGAATGATCTCCGTAAAGCCGTAAGTCGGTTCGTTTTCGTGCACTTCCACTTCCATAAAAGTTTTCTTTTGACCGTCAATGATGTCGCCGTTTTCATCCACTCCCAGCACCCGGTGGGGAGAAATACTGTCCACGGTAAAGGGACCGGCAACCCGGACTTTCCGCCTGTCCTCGTAGGGTCTGTCGTAAAGATATTCAAACTCCGCTTTCGCGGCGATGGAAGCGTCAATCTCCTTTTGCCGCTTCATACGGGCCTTCCAAAAAGCCGCCAGTGGTTTTGCCGCGGTGGGAGGCCAATCCGAGGGCGCTTCCCGGGGGATTTCCCATTCCAGCAATTCCGACTCAGGAACTTCCTCACCGGAAGGCAAGGTTACCGTCGCCTTTGCCGACGCGGTAAAGTCAAGGGCTTTTCCCTGCCTGCCGCCGGTCTCGACCTTGAAGGGCGTTTTGTGCCCCCTCAAGGCGGCGTTCAAGTTTTTTCGGGCGGCCTCAAGCTCAGGCCGGTGCTTTTCCCAGATAATGTCGATTTCGGCGTTGTTGGCGATGGATTTAAGGGTGATGTGCGGAACCCGTTCGTAGACAAAGCCGTGGCGGATGCGGCTATGGGTCGGCTTGCCGGAAGGCAGGATTTGGGTCAACTCCGCTTCTTTCATCTGCCCTTCGGCGGAATCGGCCAAAAGATAGTAGGGATAGCGGGCCCCCATGATACGGGCGCGGGCCAGGGCAAGCGCGACCCGGCTGGTATCGATGGTGATCCAGCGGCGGCCCCACTGCTCCGCAACGTAGGCGGTAGTCCCGGAACCGCAGGTGGGGTCCAGCACCAGATCGCCAGGGTCGGTGGTCATGAGGAGGCAACGTTGGATGATTTTAGTAGTAGTCTGGACAACGTAAATTATATTCATATCACCACGTGTATCATTCCAATTATTATTAATCGTAATAAGTGGAAAATCATCAAAATATCGAACATAACCAATGCGATTAGCACTCGCTTTAATGCGATGTACTTTCACAAGTTTATTTAGACCTTTTTCGTCGGTTTTGAATGTTCCTTTTCCAGGAGTATAAATTTTACCTTCAAATTTAAAGGAACTCACATCTCCTTCCCCCCATGGTCTTGCACTTGTTAATGAATGAACACCAAATAGTCGTGCATCTTTAGGCAATAAAGATAAATCTTTCTTTTCATCTGGGGTTAAAAGCCTCTCTATCCTATCGGAAAATAAAACATTTTGATAATTTGAAATACCACTTTTTGAATCAATTTTATCATCGTATAATTGACGATATTTTAATTTGTCAATGCTTTTAGCATACCACAGCAGATAATCACCAATACTATCTAAATAATCTGCCGATGCACCACCAGATTTTTGGACAAAAATCTGGTTTACAAAATTCTCCTCACCAAACACCTCGTCCATCAGTGCCCGGACACGGTGGACATTTTCATCCCCAATCTGGACAAAGATGGATCCCGAGTCGGCCAAGAGTTCCTTCGCCACCGTGAGGCGGTCACGGAGGTAGGTGAGGTAACTGTGGATGCCGTCCCGCCAAGTGTCCCGGAACGCCTTGACCTGTTCCGGTTCGCGGGTGATGTGAGCGGCGTTGCCATCCTTGACCTCCCGGCTGGTGGTGGACCACTGGAAATTGGAGTTGAACTTGATGCCGTAGGGCGGGTCAAGGTAGACGCACTGCACCTTGCCCTTTACGTTTTCCCGCTCGGCGAGGCTTGCCATAACCTGGAGGCTGTCTCCCAAGATCATGCGGTTGGACCAGTTCTGGTCGTGGTGGTAGAACTCGGTTTTATCCACCCCTTCGGGGATGCCGTTAAAGTCGGCAAAGAGGTCGCACTGTTTTTCATTGGCCTTGCGGTCCGCATCTGAACGGCGGAGCAGGTCGTCGATAAGCGCCTTGGGATGAACCTTTTCCTGAATGTAGAGGGGCGGCGCGTAGACCACGAGGTCGGACCAGTCCTGCTCGTCCTTTCCCCGCCAGACAAGCTGGGGGTCCATGTCGGTATTGCGGCGATATTTGTAGGGTTTGGGCGTTTTGGTATCATCGTCCACCACGGACTGAAACTCGGCGGTGGGGATGTTTTTACGCTTCACTTCCGAATGGGAGATGGCGGCTACGGTTTTCCCGGCGTGTGATTTCTTGGGCATGGGTTATTTCTCCTCATCTAAAAAATTGGTATCTTTGTACTCCGGGAAAAGAATCTTTATGTAGTCCCGCTTGGCATAGATAACCCGGTCTACAAATACGGTTTCGTTTTCATAACGGTAAAATATTAAGTAACTCCCGGAAATTAAAAAACGATAATTTGTCTCAAATCGTACTTTAGATGATAAGAGAATCCCTTTTCCCGGAAACCGCCTTAATGATTTAATTTTTTCAATAATAGTGGAGACTACATTTAACGCCGCTCTGGGGCTCTCCAGTTTTTCACTGATATAGGTTTGTATATCCCGAAGGTCTTTTTTGGCATCCGGCGAAATACGGAGATCAGGCATGGGTGATTCCCAAATCCCGTTCCACTTCCTCCACAGAAAGCCAGCCCTGCTCGTCCCCGGCCTTTTTTCCCTTTGCCAGTTCAGTTATGAGCTTTATGGTTGCCCGGGTTTTTTCGTAATCCTCCATATCGACAATGACATACCGTCCCCGGCCGTTTTTTGTCAGAAAAACCGGCTCCCC
>JAISZQ010000015.1 GCA_031269165.1 Spirochaetaceae bacterium | reverse complement strand
TTCGCATACATTCGCGTACATTCGCGGACAAAAAAACTAAAAATCTGTGTGATCCGTTGACCACTCTTATATTCCATTGGCTTAAGTTGTTGACAGTGGAAGGCTTTCCCCCTTTTGCTGGGTTTTGGAACAGCCTCTCTTGACAAACGCGCGTCACTTGTGTTATGCTACGTTCAGTTGAAATAGTTTCAACGTATACTTTTTTCAGGAGGAAAAATGAAAAAGTTGACTTTGTTTTGTTTGGCGGCGTTGGTATTCGGGGGAACGGTTTTTGCGGCGGCAAAAGCCGATTCGGGCACGACGCTTCGTTTTTCGTGGTGGGGCGGCGATTCGCGCCATCAGGCGACGCTCAAGGTGATTGAGCTTTACCAGCAAAAAAATCCGGGGGTAAAGATTGAAGCGGAGTACGGCGGCTGGGACGGTTATCGGGAAAAACTTGTTACCCAGATTGCCGGCGGTACCGCTCCCGACATCATGCAGATCGACCAGCCCTGGCTTTTCGAACTTAGTTCGATGGGCGAGGTCTTTCTGACGATTGATTCGAGCGTACCGATTGACACGTCCAAATTTGACAAGAACTTTCTGAACAGTTACTGTTTGTTCCAGAATCAGGTGAAGGGCCTTCCCACCGGGCTCAACGGCGAGACGTTCCTCGTCAATACCGCGTTGCTCAGGAAGGCGGGCGTTGACCCGAACACCGAGTGGAACTGGGACAATCTTTTCACCGAGGGCAAAAAGGTCTCCGCGCTGGGACCCCGGAACTATCTTTTGGCGATTGATCCCGCGCTGACCCGCTTCCTCTTTCAGAAGTACATGAACCAGATTGCGGGCGGCATGATTGACGAGAACAAGAACATTCTGTTTACCGAACAGCAAGCCGCGAGCGCGTTGACCCTCTTCAAACGGTTGCTTGATGAGAAGGTGCTTATCCCGTACAGCGACAGTTCGCTCTACTATCAAAAGCCGGAAGAAAATCCCGAATGGATAAACGGCAACCTCGCGCTTATGCACGCATGGGTGAGCAATCAGGATCGTTCCGGCGCCGGTGTGCCGGGCCTCACTATCAAATCGTTGCCGGTCATGCCCAACGCGAAAGATTCAGGGATACTCGTGCGGCCGTCCCAGATTCTTACCATTAACAAGAATTCCAAAAACACGGCGGCGGCGGCAAAATTTGTTGACTTTTTCTTCAATGACCCGGAAGCCGCCGAGATTCTCAACATTCAGCGCGGCATCCCGCCGACAAGCACGGCCCGCGAGTTGCTCGCGTCAAAGAAGCTGATCGCCCCGTTGGTCGAGGAAGGCACCAATGTCGCGCTGGCGCACATGGGAAAACCGCAGACCGTCTGGGAAATGAACACCGAGATTGTTGACATCTTGGAAGATTGTATCGGCAAAATGGCCTTCGGTCAGACTTCACCCGCTCAGGCGGCAAAAGAGATGCGCGACAGGATTGCCACTAAACTGGCCTCGTTGTAACGGGGGTACCAAAACCTTACCAAAACGTTTTTGACGTGCCGGAGTCTTTTCGTCGAGAAGAGCCTCCGGCATTTTGCGGTTTGGAGAAACGCGGGTCGAGGAACTGCGCGTAAATAAAATGCGCCGCATTTTATTTTTATTGCTTACGCAATAAGGAAATAACATGACCGTTTATGTTATTTCCGCGCATATCCTTAAGCGGTGTTCATCGGAAAAAATATGGCGGCAAAACAAAAGCGGTCTTTTACCGGTTTGATTTATATTCTCCCCTGGCTTGCGGGCTTTGTCATATTGCAGTTCGCGCCGCTTCTCAATTCGCTGTGGTATTCTTTTACCGATTTCCAGTTGATCGGGTCGACTACGTTTGTCGGGCTCAAAAACTTCATCAATATTTTTACGCAAGACGCGCAATTTTGGAATTCGCTGAAGGTAACGTTTATCTTTGTACTCATCGCCGTGCCGATGAAGATCGTGTTTGCGCTGATTATCGCCGTTGTGCTCAATCAAAAATGGGCGGGCATCAATTTTTTTCGCACGGTGTACTATATGCCGTCCATTCTTGGCGGCAGCATTGCGATTTCGGTTCTGTGGCGGTTTCTGTTTATGAAACAAGGCGTTGTCAACCAGATCATTTCCGTGATAGGGATTCCGGCGCTCGATTGGCTCGGCAGTCCGAAAATCGCGCTTTTTACCGTGAGCCTTGTTACCGTGTGGCAATTCGGCTCGTCTATGGTGCTGTTTTTGGCGGGGCTCAAGCAGATTCCTGAGACCTTGTACGAGGCGGCGCGTATCGACGGGGCGGGCCGTCTCAGGATTTTCTTCCGCATTACCGTTCCTTTGCTTACGCCGATTGTGTTTTTCAATTTGATCATGCAGATGATCAACGCCTTTCAGGAATTTACCACGGCGTTTGTCATCACGCAGGGCGGCCCGCTCAAATCGACGTATCTGTACGGCCTCATGCTCTACGACCAGGGCTTTAAGTTTTTCAAGATGGGCTATGCCTCCGCCTTATCGTGGATTCTTTTCGTGATCATCTTTTGCTTTACCAGCCTCACGTTCAAATCGTCGGAATCCTGGGTGCATTACGGGGATAAGCCATGAGACAACACAGCGCGCTCCGCAAAATAACCGCGTATATATTACTGATTGCGCTGGGATATGTGATGATATACCCGCTCTTTTGGATGTTCGGCGCGTCATTCAAAACCAACGCGGAAATATTCGGCAGCGTAAACGTTATCCCGAAAAAACCGGTTTTTGACGCTTTTTTGAACGGCTGGAAAGGATCGGGACAGTACTCTTTCGGCACGTTCCTTTTGAACACGTTTTATCTTGTCGTGCCGGTCGTTGTTTTTACCGTGATTTCAAGCCTGCTCGTCGGATACGGTTTCGCGCGTTTCCGGTTCCCGCTTAAAAAAATCCTGTTTCAGCTCATGCTTTCCACGCTCATGCTTCCCTCGACGGTCATCGTCATTCCCCGGTATATATTCTTCAAAAACATCGGGGCTCTTGATTCATACTGGCCGTTTATCATTCCGGCCATACTCGGCTCGTTCCCGTTTTTTAACTTCATGATGGTGCAGTTTTTTCGGGGTATTCCGATGGAACTTGACGAATCCGCCAAGATGGACGGCTGTACCAGTTGGACCACCCTGCTGAAGATACTCGCGCCGCTCTGCAAACCGGCGATTTTTTCGGTGGTGGTCTTTCAGTTTGTCTGGACATGGAACGATTTCTTTAACGCGCTGATTTACATTAGCAGTGTCAGCAAATATCCTGTCGCGCTCGGACTCCGCATGGGGATCGACATCTCCGCGAATATAAGCTGGAATCAAATCCTTGCGATGTCCACGCTGTCCATACTGCCGCCGGTACTGCTGTTCTTTCTGGCGCAGAATTATTTTGTGGAAGGCATCTCAACTACTGGCATCAAAGATTAGGAAACGAGGCTGTTCCAAAACCTCAAGTTTTGGAACAGCAACCTTTAAAAAGCGCAGTTTTGTAAGGCTTTAGCCTGAGAAACTGCAATGCTTTAGCTCAGCCTGTCAAAACTAACCGAGTTTTGGAACAGGCTCAAACAGCATCGCATAGCGAACAGCGCGTCTGTCGCTACAGGCCGGTCTTTTTCAGGGCTTCGTCCAGATCGGCGATGATGTCTTCCCCGTCCTCAAGGCCCACGCTGAATCGGAAAAAGCCCCCGTGGAATTCCGGCGGATAGAGATGCTGGCGTTCGTCATTTTCGCCCAAAAACACGATGAGACTCTCGTCATGGCCCAAAGACACGGCGGAAGTGATAAGTCTGAGATGGCTGACAAAGCGGTTGTGCGTGTCGTGGTCAGCGTTCAGGCCAAAAGCCCTCTTAAATCTGCATCGCCATCAGGCGCAATCTGAGGGGACCATCCCTTATCCCCGCCACCCCGTCATTGCGAGCGAGCCGCGTCATCGCAAGCGAGCCCCGTCATTGCGAGCGGGCGGCAAATTGCCGAGCGAAGCAATCCAGTGCGAGGACCTTCTTCATCTGGATTGCTTCGCCGCTTTGCGGCTCGCAATGACAACACCCGCCGCGTCATTGCGGGCAAGCCCATCGTCATTGCGAGCGGGCGGCAAATTGCCGAGCGAAGCAATCCAGTGCAAGGGCCTTCTCCATCTGGATTGCTTCGCCGCTTTGCGGCTCGCAATGACAACCCCCGCCTCTTATCCCTTAAATCTGCGTAATCTGGATCGCCCTATATGGTGCACCATCAGAGCCTGTTCAAAAACCCTGCGAGACGCAAGTCTCCGCCGGGATTCGGGGGCGTTACGGGGGCGGGCCTACAACCCTCCACGTCCTGTTTCGGGTTTCCGGCCGGGGCGTGGCACACCTACGGTGTGCTTCAGTAGGGCGTCCGTCCGTGGACGCTTGGGGTACGCCCACAAAACCATGCACCGCATGATTTTGTCCCCGTAGAAGGGGGTAGCGGAGGACGGCTCAAACCATTGCGGGGTATACCCCCGCAATGGTTTGAGCTGGCCGTAGCGAGGGGGAAGGCGAGGCAATTTGCCGATTCCCCCTTTTGCTGAGATTTTGAATAGGCTCTCAGGCGCAATCTGTGGACCATTCTTATATTCCCTTTGCTTACATTGTTGACAGGGGGCTTGACCCCTTGACGATACGATATTTTAGCGTTATGCTTAACTATATTCCATTATAAGGAGTCAGCATGAAGTTGATAAACACGACATCCGCGCCGGCGGCGATTGGGCCCTATTCGCAGGGCTTTACCGTTGGCAATTTTCTTTTTACGTCGGGGCAGATCCCGCTCGACCCTGAGACGGGCGACGTTTCCGGGCAGACGGTGGGCGAGCAGGCGGAACGGGCCATCGCCAATCTCAAGGCGGTTTTGGAGGCGGGCGGTTCGAGTCTTGCCGAGGTGATAAAGACCACCTGCTTTCTCGCCGATATGGCCGATTTTGCCGCATTTAACGAGGTTTACGCGAAACATTTCCCCGGCAAGCCGGCGCGTTCCTGCGTCGCGGTGAAGCAACTCCCCAAGAGTGTGCTGTGCGAGATCGAGGCGATTGCCGAGGTGGATCGCCGGCAAAGATGAAGGAGCCGTTATGAGAGAAAAAATGAAGTGGTATAAGAACACGCCGCCTAAGACGGATTGCGCGAAGCAGATGGCGTTGATGACCGAGGACGAGATGCGGAAGGCGCATCGGTTTCACCAGAGTTTTCCGCAGTATACGGAAACGCCGCTCGTGCCGCTGGACAACTTGGCCGCCCGTCTTGGGGTGAAGCGTTTTTTTGTGAAGGACGAGTCCTATCGGTTCGGCCTCAACGCCTTCAAGGTGCTGGGCGGGTCCTACGCCATCGCGCGGTTTATCGCGGAACGGCTTGGGCTCGACATTGGGACGCTGGATTACGCCGCTCTCACGTCGGACGAGACGAAGAAGAAGTTGGGCGACATCACGTTTTACACGGCGACAGACGGGAACCACGGGCGCGGCGTCGCGTGGGCGGCAAACCGCCTCAGGCAAAAGTCGGTGGTGCTGATGCCCAAGGGGTCGTCGGCGACACGGCTGGCCAACATTCGCAAGGAAGGGGCGGACGCTTCGATCACCGACCTGAATTACGACGACGCGGTGCGGCTTGCCAACGAGAAAGCGGAAAAAGACCCAAACGGCGTGATGGTGCAGGACACGGCGTGGGCCGGTTACGAGAAAATCCCGGCGTGGATCATGCAGGGGTACGGCACGATGTCGTTCGAGGCACTCTCCCAGCTTCGCGCCGCCGGAATCGATCGGCCCACGCACATCTTTGTACAAGCGGGTGTCGGGAGTCTCGCGGGTTCCGTGCAGGGCTTCTTTGCCAACGTGTTTGCCGATAACTGCCCGGTAACGACCGTCATCGAGGCGAGCGCGGCGGACTGCCTCTACCGTTCCGCAGTGGCCGGGAAACTCACCGCCGTGCGAGGCGACCTAGACACGATCATGGCCGGTCTTGCCTGCGGCGAGGCGAACACGATCTCGTGGGAGATCCTGCGGAACAAGACGGCCTTCTTCGTGTCGGCACCAGACTGGGTGGCGGCGCGGGGGATGCGGATTTTGGGAAACCCGTTACGCGGCGAAAACGCGGCGGTGGACCGGCAGGTGATTTCAGGCGAATCGGGGGCGGTGCCGACGGGGCTTGCCGTAACCGCGCTGGACGATGCCGATTACGGGGACTTGAAAGACGCGCTGGGACTCAATGCGGAATCGGTGATCCTCGCGTTTTCCACCGAGGGCGACACCGACCCCGCCCGCTACCGGAGCATCGTGTGGGACGGCGAGTTCCCCGTCCGGTAACGCAGGCAAGACGATTGTGGCGAACCGGTTCTTACGCAACACGTGTACGGCGACTCGCATCGTTTCTAAACTCGTCACCAAAGCCGTCTTCGATTTTAACCTGATCGAAGACGGCGACCGGGTTCTCATCGCGGCATCCGGCGGCAAAGATTCCACCGTGATGGCGATGACGCTCGCCACCATCCGGCCCGCCCTGAAACGGGACTACACGCTTGCCGCCCTCCACATATCCAGCGATTTTTGCGCTTGTTGCAAGAAGAGTGTGTTAAGCGGGCGGCTTGCCGAATGGGGCATCCCGTTTACCGACCTCGCCGTGCCGGTCATCGGGCGGCTGAAGCCGGGCCGGAAGATGAACTGCTACTGGTGTTCGACCCAGCGGCGGACGGAACTGCTCCGTTACGCGATGGAACACGGCTTTACCAAAATCGCGCTCGGCCACCACGCCGACGACATCCTCGAAACCTTTTTCATGAATATGTGCGGCAAAGGCGTTCTGGAAACCATGCCGCCCCTCCTCCGCTACCGCAAATACCCCGTCGCCCTCATCCGCCCGCTCGCCCTCGTCGAAGAACGCCACGTGATCGCCGCCGCCGCCGAAAACGACATCTTGAAAGCCGCCTGCACCTGTCCCTACGGGATCAACTCCAAACGCCGGGACTATCGCGCCCGCCTTGCCGCCTTTACCGCGAACGGCGCGGAAAAACGCCGTATGCTCGCGGCGGTTCTCGCTGATACGTATTGACAAAATAATGAAAATATCATTATACTGTATGTATGGAAATCATCTGGGATGAAAACAAGAACCAGGAAAACATAAAGAAACACAAGATCGCGTTTCAGGAGGCCGAGACGGTGTTTTATGACCCAAACGGGAAGATCATACACGATCCTGATCATTCCAGCGAGGAAGACAGGTTTATCATTTTAGGTATAAGCGCATTATTGAACTTATTGGTTGTATGTCATTGTTATAAAGACCATGACGAAACAATAAGGATAATAACAGCCCGAAAAGCAACGAAAAATGAAACGAAAGGATATGGGGGTATATAAGATGAGAAAAGAATATGATTTTTCAGACGCGAAACCGAATCCGTATCTCAAAAGATTACGGAAACAAATTTCCCTGCGGATTGATGTGAATACCATAGATTTTTTCAAAAAGCAGGCGCAAGAAACGGGAATAGCCTATCAAAATTTGATAAATCTCTATCTGTCGGATTGCGCCGCACATGCCAAAAAAATAAATATAGCATGGAAATAAAATGATATTGGAGGCTGTTCCAGTCCGCAGGATGCAATCTTCCGCCGAGATTCGGAGGCGGGGCATCCCTCAGGATGCCTTCGGGGGTTTGACCCCCGCAGATTGGAGGTCGTGGAGGACGTGCTTGCGGGGTAAGCGTAGACTGGAACGAGGGGGAGGCTTTCACCCGCATAATCCGCTTGGAACGGGTAATAGCGTGGAGCACACAGAAAAATGACCGACATAGATTCGTCGCCCATTCTTATATCGATCCGCACCGCTTCCGCCGCGATCTGCGTCACCTTTTTCTTGGGACTCTTCGCGGCAAAGGCGGTGTCGGACATCAGAAACCGCTACGTGAAAATCGTGGTGGACGCGCTGCTCACGCTACCGCTCGTGTTGCCGCCGACCGTGGCGGGCTTTTTCTTGTTGTACATCTTCGGCGCGCGCGGCCCGGTGGGGAGGTTCTTCATCGACGTGTTCGCGTACAAGATCGCGTTTTCGTGGAGCGCGACCGTCCTCGCGGCGGTGGCAATCTCGTTCCCGCTGATGTACCGCTCGTCGTTGGGGGCGCTTTCCCAGGTGGACCGGAACCTGCTTTTCGCGGGACGGACGCTGGGCATGAGCGAGGCGAAGATTTTTTTCACCGTCACGCTGCCGACCGCCCTTCCCGGCATCGCGTCCGGGGCGATTCTGGCCTTTGCGCGGGGCATGGGCGAGTTCGGGGCAACGGCGATGATCGCGGGGAACATCGCGGGGAAAACCCGCACGATGCCGCTGGCGATCTACTCGGCGGTGGCGGGCGGCGACATGGACGCGGGTTACCGCTACGTGCTCATCATGGTGATTTTTTCGTTCTGCATCGTCGCGCTGATGCACTATTTCACCGCACGGGAGAAAAAATGAAAGAGCAACCCGTGCGTCTCTATAAAAAAGGGGTGGAGGGAAGTCGCGGCAACTTGCCGCCCCCTCGCTCCAGTCCTATACCATTTATGTGGAGTTTCGGAGAAGCAGGGCGAAGCCATGCCCGAAACTCCAGAAGCAAACCCAAAGCGCAAGCGACGGTTTGCGTCCGCAACGCCCCCGCAACATTCCCCACAATCACGGCGGCGAGGACACCCCGTTTCGGGCCTTACCAAATGCCTTGCCAAAAGGAAATGAAATGAGGAAGAAAAAGTGATCCGGGTCGCCCTCAAGAAAAAACTCTCCGCCGCGTTCACCCTCCAGACCGCGTTTGAAACCGGCGACGATGGCGGGACGCTCGGCATCCTCGGCAAGTCGGGTTCCGGCAAAAGCATGACGCTCAAATGCATCGCGGGGCTGGAAACCCCGGACGAGGGGATCATCGTCGTGAACAACCGCGTCTTGTTCGACTCGGCGGCGAAGATAAACGTCCCGCCCCAGCGACGAAAAGTCGGCTACCTCTTTCAGAACTACGCGCTCTTTCCCCGCATGACGGTCTTCCAAAACATCACCGCCCCGGCGAGCGGCAGTAAAGCGGAAAAAAAGGAAAAGGCCCGCGCTTTAATCGAACGGTTTTCTTTGTCCGGCCTTGAAAACCGGCTGCCGCACGCGATCTCAGGCGGCCAACAACAACGGTGCGCGCTCGCCCGGCTCCTCATCACCGAGCCGGAACTCATCCTCTTGGACGAGCCCTTTTCCGCCCTCGACGCCGAGTTGCGCGAAAAGATGCAGACCGAGTTTGTCGGCCTCCTCCGTTCCTTCCCCGACGCGATCCTCGTGACCCATTCCCGAGACGAGGCGTACAAACTCTGCGGGGAAATCGCCGTGATGGAAAACGGCCGCGTTATCCGGCACGACAAGACCGCCGCCCTCTTCGCCCGCCCCGAAACCGTGTCCGTTGCCGAGATCTCAGGCTGCAAGAACATCTCTCCGGTCAAGAAACTGTCCGAGCGCGCAGTCTACGCGCTCTCGTGGGGATTGCGCCTCGTAACCGCCTGTCCGGTGGACGATACCGTGACCCACATCGGCATCCGCGCCCACGACTTCACCCTGCCCGAAAACGGAGAAAACGAAACAAATGTGGTCCGCCTCAACGTCCGCCTCGAAAACGACGAGCCCTTTGAAAAGATGATTTTGTTTTCAAACGCCGACGCGAAGGACGAATCCGAACAACAAGAAATCTGGTGGAAGTTCAGCAAATACCTCTGCCGCGCCATTCCGCAACGTCTCCGCGTCCCGCCCGAACGTATTTTGTTGCTCAGAGACCGCTGAACACGACGGCAGTCAATCACGAGAGGCTGTTTCAAAACCTCAACCCCGCAATGGTTTGAGCTGGCCGTAGCGAGGGGGAAGGCTTTCCATTGTCAACAACTTAAGAATTTTGTCCGCGGATTGACGCGGATTTTCACGGATTATACCCCGCTCGATCCGTGTTAATCCGCATCGCCATTTGGCGCAATCCGCGGACCTT
>JAISZQ010000374.1 GCA_031269165.1 Spirochaetaceae bacterium | reverse complement strand
GACCGGATTATTCCGGCATTATTTTTACAGCATTGCCAGTTTCCTGCTCCGTCCGTTCTTAGAATCTCCCGCTCTTCTTTTGGATATGCCGGTGAATCGTTAAAACTCGACATTCGGCCGAATAGGTTTAACCGGGGAAACTTAAGGGATAGAGCGGGGCTGTTCCAAAACTTCACGTTTTGGAACAGCCTCTGTTGATAGCGGAAGGCCGCCCTCCCGCCGATTACTTCTCCCTGTTGTTTGAGCTGACCGGGTCTCGGTTGACGCTTCCGTCCGCCGTCGAGTTGCGTTTTACGAAAGTGAAGTCCTTGGAAGTGGTGGCGGTGATAGCGTGGTACACCGCATCGCCACGATTAATAGCAGTAATGGCGATGGTTTGGTTGCTGCTTCCATCCGACCCGTAAATCGTGCCGCCGGTTTAATGAACGTGGCCTTCGGGCTGACACCCACGCCGCCGCTGTTGGAGGTGGTCTTAGAGCCTGTTCAAAAACCCCACGGGACGCAGCCTTCCGCTGTGATTCGGGGGTCTCCCTACAGTCCTCAGCGTCCTGCTTCGGACTTCCGGGCCGGGGCGTACTCAGTAATGCGTCCGTCCGTGGACGCTTAAGGTACGCCCACAAAACCATGCACCGCATGGTTTTGTCCCCGTTGAAGGGGTAGTGTAGGGCGTAGACCGGAGCGAGGGGGAAGGCGCGGCAATTTGCCGATTCCCCCTTTTAACGTTACTTTAACCAAATGGCACGATGACGCCCCACAGCGGGTGGTAGTAATTTTTTCTTTGGCGTGATAGTATAGAAAAACATGAGCGATTCTTCAAACGACCGGAAACCTCTGTTTCCTTTTGGCGGGCCGGACGGGCCCAAACTGCCTGATCCCAAGAAGTGGGGCGGGTGGAAATTTTCTCTTATCTATGTGGGCGTGATCATTGTCGGGATGGCGCTGTTCAACTATGTGTTTATGAGCCGGGTCAACCCGCCGATTGATTTTTCCGAGTTCAAGGCCAAGATCGCGTCCGGGGAGATCCGGCGGGTGGAGCTTACGGATTCCTCCTATATCGGGTATACGAGGTCGGGGCCGGTTGTGGTGAATTCGCCGTTTGCCCGGCAGTCTACATGGTCGTCCGCCACGCAAACGGGGACAATTTATCGGACGATTCCACTCTACGACGAGAATTTTCTCAAGCTGATGGACGAACACGGGGTGTCGTACTATACCGTTTCGCGGGAAGGCAGCGCGATTATCAGCATTATCTTCCAGTGGGTGATCCCGATCGTGTTTTTTGTCGTGGTGTGGCGGTTCCTGATGAAGCGGATGGGCAACTTGGGGGGTAACGTGCTGTCGGTCGGGCAGAATCGCGCGGTGATTGTTGCCGAGGGGGACGTGCAGACGCGGTTTGCCGACGTTGCCGGGGTGGACGAGGCCAAGGAAGAGCTGGTCGAGGTGGTGGACTTTCTCAAGTCGCCCAAGAAATACACGGACATCGGCGGGAAGATTCCGAAGGGTGTGTTGCTGGTCGGGCCGCCGGGGACGGGGAAAACGCTCCTTGCGCGGGCGGTGGCGGGCGAGGCGGGGGTCGCGTTCTTCCGTATAAGCGGGTCGGATTTTGTCGAGATGTTTGTCGGCGTGGGCGCGGCGCGGGTGCGCGATCTTTTCAAGCAGGCACGGGTCAAGGCCACGGCCAAAGAAAAGGGCGGGTGCATCATCTTTATCGACGAGCTTGACGCGATCGGGAAGAGCCGTATCAACGCGCTGGGCGGCGGGAATGACGAGCGCGAGCAGACGCTCAACCAGTTGCTGGTTGAGATGGACGGGTTCGATGCGGCAAGCGGCCTCATCATTCTTGCGGCGACGAACCGGCCCGACGTGCTGGATCCGGCGTTGCTCAGACCCGGCCGTTTTGATCGGCAGGTGCTGGTGGACAAGCCGGACCTAATCGGAAGAGAAGCGATCTTGAAGATACACTCGAAGGGCGTGAAGCTTGCGCCGGAGCTTGATTTGGGATCGGTGGCGCGGTCAACGTCGGGGTTTGCCGGCGCGGATCTTGCCAATATCGTGAACGAGGCAGCGTTGCTCGCGGTGCGCGGGGGCCGGACGCTCGTTTCCCAGCAGGATTTTTCCGAGGCGATTGAAAAGACGGTCGCCGGTTTACAGAAGAAGACCCGCGTGATTAAGCCGGAAGAACGGCGGATCGTGGCGTTCCACGAGACGGGACACGCGCTCGTCGCCGCATGGACGCCGGGGTCCGATCCCGTGCAAAAAATTTCTATCGTGCCGCGCGGGTTCGGCGCGTTGGGGTATACGTTGCAGATGCCGGTGGAAGACCGTTATTTGATGACGGAGGAAGAGTTGCTGGGCAAGATTGACGTGCTGCTCGGCGGGCGCGCGGCGGAAGAGATCGTCTTCGGCAAAATTTCCACCGGCGCGGCAAACGACTTGACCAAGGCCACGGACATCGCCCGCAAGATGATCACCGACTACGGCATGAGCGGCCGATTCCGCAACGTCGCGCTGACCAAACGGCACGGCGGTATCATGGGCGAAGGCGGCGGCGAAGACCCGTGGTCACAGCGGGAATACTCCGAGGCGACCCAGCAGTACATCGACGAAGAAATCGCCTCCGCGATGAGCCGCCGCTACGGTGTGGTCAAGGAACGGCTCTCCCAGAACCGCGTGTTACTCAATGAAATAGCCGCCCTGCTCCTTGAAAAAGAGACGCTCGACGAGAAGGAGTTCAAGGCATTGGTTGCCGGTTCCGGGGAAAAAGCGGCGTAACCACAGGGGAAATGAATCGCGGAAAACCGCGGCACCATAAAGCGGCACGGATGAAGAAGATGGAGCGACGTTGCCCTGTTTCTCGATAAACAGGTCCTTGTGAGCGCCACGAGCGCGTCCCCGATGGAAGCGCCCCCGTGCGGGTGGTACCGTACACCGTGCCTCATGGGCCCCCTTGATAAACTTCCCCTCGTCCATCTCGAAAAGCGAGTGCATGATCCGCCGCTACACGGGCTTGAGTCCGCCCTCCAAATCAGAAATGGCCCGATCCTTGATCACATACGAGGCGTATTTGAGAAAGTTTTTGTCAAAAAGGTTTTTGATGGTGGCCACGTGTGATGCTTATTCTCCCACGAGATACGATGAAGGGGGAAACCGCCCCACTGGCAACAACTTAAGAATTTTGTCTGCGGATTTTCACGGATTATACCCCGCTCAATCCGTGTTAATCCGCGAAAATCCGTGGACCTTTCTTTTCTTTTTGCTTACGTTGTTGACAGGGGGAAGCCGCCCCTTCGGGGCATGAAACGCGCGCTCCAAGCCCCGGCCATTTTCAATGATCCCTTGTCAATTCCTTCGCCTTTTCCACAATGTTCGAAGCGGTCAACCCGTATTCGCGGAACAAGTCTTTGGGCGTGCCGCTTTTCCCGAACCTGTCGTTGATGCCGATTCGCGCGAACCGGAAACCCGCCAAACCCGCAAGGACCTCCGCCGCAGCCGAACCGAGGCCGCCGATAACAGAATGCTCCTCCACGGTGACTACGGCCCCAGTCTTTTGCGCCCATTCCAACGCCGTCTGTGTGTCGAAAGGCTTGATCGTGTGGAAGTTGACCACCGCCGCGGAGATGCCCTCGTTTTCCAATAACTTCGCCGCTTCCAAGGCCTCGGCAACCATGAGCCCTGTGGCAAAGATCGCTGCCTGCGTCCCTTCCTTGAGGACGGCGGCCTTTCCCGGCACAAAGGGATCGTTTTCGCCGGTGATGCAGGGACATACCGGACGGGCGACGCGGATATACACCGGGCCGTTCAGGGCGGCGGCGGCGTTCACGGCCTTTTCGGTCTCGAGGGGGTCGCAGGGAACGAATACGGTCATGCCGGGGATGGCGCGCATAAGGGCGATGTCCTCCACCGACTGGTGGCTGCCGCCGTCTTCTCCCACGGAGAGCCCCGAATGGGAAAACGCGAATTTCACGTTGGCGTGGGAATAGGCAACCGCGTTACGGATGATCTCGTAGGCCCGGCCCGCGCCGAACAGCGCAAAAGTGCTGACAAAGGGGATGAACCCTTCAAAGGCAAACCCGGCGGACGCGCCGACCATATTTGCCTCGGCGACCCCAAAATTGTAAAACCGGTCGGGGTATTTTTCCGCAAAAAGATTGGTCATCGTCGCGTGGGCGAGATCGGCGTCTAACACCACGATACGGTCGTTTACCGCGCCGAGTTTTGCGAGGGCCTCGCCGTACGCCACCCGCAGTGATTTACTTTCATTCTTGTTTTCGTTCATACTGCTACCCCCAGTTCCTGAATCGCCTTGTTATACTGTTCTTCGTTGAGGGGCTTGCCGTGCCAGGAAACATTGTCCCGCATGAACGAGACCCCCTCTCCTTTATGGGTCCGGCATTCGATAAACTTAGGCTTCCCCGAAACAGGAATGTTTATCGTCCGCACTATCTCGCCGATGTCGTGGCCGTCCACGGAAAAACACTCGAACCCGAAGGAACGGTATTTCCCGCATACATCCCCCAGACTCATCACCTCGTCGTTTGTGCCGTCAATCTGAAGCCCGTTGTGGTCAAGCAGAATCGTGAGGTTGTCCAGTTTGTAATGGGCCGCGCTCATCGCCGCCTCCCAGACGATACCTTCCTGGGTCTCGCCGTCCCCGGTAATGACAAAGACCCGCGATCGGGAGTTCTTGCGCTTGAGCGCCATCGCCATCCCCCCGGCAATGGAAACCCCTTGTCCCAGCGAACCGGTACAGGCGTCGATCCCCGGCGTCTTGTTCTTGTCGGGATGCCCCTGAAGATGGGAATCCGCCTGCCTGAGCCGCCAGAGATCCTGCCGGGGGAAAAACCCCAAATCCGCGAGGATCGCGTACAGGGCGGGCACCCCATGCCCCTTGCTGAGGATCACCCGGTCGCGCTCTTCCCACGACGGATTCTTGGGATCCACCTTCACCACATCGTAGTAGAGTGCCATAAGCATCTCCACCACAGACAGGGAGCCGCCGGGATGCCCCGACTGACAGGCAAAGAGCATCCGCAGGATGTCCCCCCTGAGTTGCCTTGCCTTCACATCTTGCTCTTCAATAGTCATATTCTCGTTTACTCCTTACCAAAATAATGTCAATCCGACGAAATACTATGAGGGGGAAGTCACGGCAATTTGCCGCGGCAACTTGCCGCCCCCTCGCTCCGGCCAAGCTCAAACCATTGCGGGGTATGTCCCCGATGATATTTCCAAAGAGTATTTGTTAATTCAGCAATATAGAGATCGGGGGCTATAACAAGGGTAGCCTCTTTGAGCACTTTGCTCAATTTATCCGCTTTTTCCTTTCGCATCAGGATTTCCATTGCCCCGCACACATCAATTGAACCTGTCATCTATCCCTGTCCTCACGAACAAGCGGTACATAATCTACCAATTTCGCATTTGGGGGCACTTCCCGGGAAAACGTTCTTTCCAGAGCAAGCCTTCTTCGCTCTCGGTTAGGCAACTTTTCGCCAAGCCCTTTTTTTATGAGCATGATTGTCTGTTGGGCCATTGTTCTATTCTGCATCTGGGCTTCAAAGATAATTTCCTCATAGACATCCACCGGAAAATCTTTTACTTGCAATAAGGGCATACTTCTTCCTCCGCTTTAAACAGTCTACCTTTAACCCGCATAGTTGTCAAATATTGTTTCTTGGGCACTCCCCCCTCGCTTCCTGAGCCTGTCGAAGGGAGCACGCTGACTCACCCCTTTACCGCGCCGGCAGTAAGCCCTTCCACCAGCCGTTTCTGGGCGAAAAAGAACATGATACACACCGGAATGATCGTTATGATGCCGCCGGCCGTTATCATGTCCCACTGTACCCCGAGCTGGCCTATGAGCATACGGAGGGAAACGGGAATGGTGCGGTTGCCCGAATTGGTAAACATCACCGCAAACGTGTACTCGTTCCACGATGTCATAAACACATAGACCCCTGTGGCGATAATGCCGGGCATGAGTACCGGAAGCACCACGTAGAGAAAAGCCCCGGCACGGTTCGCGCCGTCTATCATCGCGGCTTCTTCCATAGACCGGGGCAAGTCCTGGAGATAACCGTTAATCAGCCAGACGGAAAAGGGAATGGTAAACGTCGTATACGACAGTATTAACGCCGTCGGGGTGTACAGTATGCCGATTTGCCGCATGATGGAAAACAGAGGAATGAGCAACAGTACGACCGGGAACATATTGTTGGTGAGAAACATCACCATCAAGGGCTTCCTGCCGGGAAACTCAAACCGCGAAAAGGCGTAGGCGGCAAGGGTGGAAACGGTTAAAGACACCACCGTCGTGCAAAAGGCCACCAAAAAACTGTTGGCCATCGGCTTTAAGAAGTCATAGTCCAAAAACAGTTTTTGGTAGGAGGCCAGCGTGGGGTTTTCCGGCCAATACCGCACCACCGCGCTGTAAATTTCAGAGTTCGGCTTTAACGAAGTAACAAAGGTCCAATAGAAGGGGAAAAGGAGAAACACAAGTATTGCCGCGAGAGCAAGGGCGGCCCCCGCAATAAAACAGCCTTTCTTGATCTTCCATGCGGATGTATGTTCTTTTTTTACCGGTTTATTCATAGCAGACACTCCTATTCACTTTTAAACATATTGCGCAGATAAGGAACCGCCGCAAAAGAGAGCAACAGGGCCAAGATGATGGCCATCGCCGAGGCATAGCCTAAGTTAAGGGAATTGCCCTTGCTGAATATGTACACACTCAGGGTCTGGGAAGAATAGGCCGGGCCGCCCTCGGTAAGGTTGGCGATGATGTCCACCGAATTGGACACCCAGATTATCCGCAAGAGCGTGGTAATAAATATGGTGTTCTTTAGCGAGGGCACGGTGATGCGGAACAGTTTTTGGGCACGAGTCGCGCCGTCCATGTCGGCGGCTTCGTACAGCTCGGCGGGCACCCCCTGAAGCCCCGCGAGAAGCATCACCGCGAAGAAGGGGATGCCCTGCCAAACGATGGTGAGAATGGCGGCCGGAAACGCCGTGGAACGCTGGGCGAGAAACGGGATTTTATCGGCAATCAGACCGGCACGCAACAACAGGTCGTTCAGGACCCCGTAGTTGCCGTCGTAAATCCAACGCCACATGAGAGCGATGAGCACGCCGGGCGTTACCCAGGGGATGAGGCTCACCGAGCGGATAAATCCTCTGCCTGAAAAATTCCGGTTGAGCAGCAGGGCCAGACAGAACCCAAAAAGGAACTGGAACCCGACGCCCAGCACCACCCAGGCAAACGTCCTCAGCAACGCATCCCAGAAGAGGCTGTCTTTGGCCACGTCAATATAATTTTTGAGGCCGATGAATCGTATGTCTTGCGCGTAACGAAGATCGTAGTGTTTGAAACTCATGACAATAGCGTTGCCGAAAGGAACGAAGACCACGGTTACCACGATAATCAGCGCGGGAAGAAGCAGCACGTACGGCCAGATACTATACTGAGGTTTTTTGCTCAAACTCCGGCCGCCGAGAAGCCCGCCTCCTGAGTTTAACGCCGCCTTCCCAAAACGCGCGTTTTGCGTCTGTTTTGCCATAACTGTCTCCTCCCCTCCTTTTTTGTCATACTGTTTCTGCCAAAAGCATGAGGTTACCTAGTCAGTTGGGGGGGAGTCTCCCCCCCGGGCCCCACGTACGGGGGTCCCCCCCCCCCCCAAGGGGGCGCGGGCCCCCCCACGCCCCCCCCAAG
>JAISZQ010000239.1 GCA_031269165.1 Spirochaetaceae bacterium | reverse complement strand
CACCCGCAGAGGGGGTAGCGTAAGACGCGCAAACCCTTTGGAACCTGTAGGGGTTTGCGTGGCTGGAGCGAGGGGGAGACTTCCCCCTTCCTGTCATTTTCCATTATCCATGTATCATTTTCAATTCGCGCGAAGCGCGTACGGGGCCCGCGTGATAATCCGTTGCTCGCGTTCCTGCGCGAGAAGGCTCTCAATTTCTTCTAGAGAATGCCACGCGCCCTGACCAATGCCCGGACAACTGCGCGCGGTTTCCCGCCACGCCTTTTCCGAGGCCAGCACCTCGCTCCAGAAAGGATAGGTGCGGCATTGCAGGGGCCGCGCCTCGTACACCGTACAACCGCCGTGCCAAAAGACGCAATCTTCCGAAAGCCGCCCGCCCGCGCTCGATGTCCGCTCCCGGAGACTGAGCCGCTGGACCGGCTTCCCATCCGCATCCGTCCACAACACCCATCGGCAGAACATCTTTTCAAACTCATGCGGCGCGACCCCTTTCACGGCGGCAAGAGCGGCCGCGTCCTCGGCGGAGAGAAACACATACCCCGGCTCATACCGGCAACACGCGGAACAGGCCCGGCACGAGAATTTAAGCCCGCGAGAGAAGAACCCCGCGCGCGAGTGCCCGCCCGAACCGTTCCCCGAAGCCTTATGCGGGATAGGCAAGATGCTCAGGGCCCGGGTTTTTCAGCAGGGCCAGATACCGTTCCGCTTCCCACTTCGCCATACCCAGATTCTGCTCGCTGTAGTTGCCGCATTCACCGGGTTTTGCGCCGGGAATCTCGCCCTCGAACGCAACGACCCACTCAAAAAGCGCCCGCAGAAGCGGCAGCGCGTCGCGTGAATCAAGCGCCCCCTCAAGGATCAGATAAAACCCCGTGCGGCACCCCATCGGCCCGAAATAGACCACCCGCTTCCCCCATTCCCCGTGAGAACGGAGGAATGTCGCGCCCAGATGTTCCAGCGTGTGCAACGCCGGCACGTCGATGACCGGCTCCTTGTTGGGGGCCTTGAACCGCAGGTCAAACGTCGTGAGCACCGTCTCCCCAAACTTGTCCCGCCGCGAAACATACACCCCCGGCACGAGCCTCAAGTGGTCAACCTGAAAACTAGCAATTTTTTCCATATATACTCCTTCATGAAATACAAGTTTCGGGGGACAAGACAGAGCCTGTCCCAAAACCGTTTTCGCTCTGATTGCGGGTGAGGAGACTCGAACTCCTAAACCTTGCGGCACCAGATCCTAAGTCTGGCGTGTCTACCAATTTCACCACACCCGCGAAAACCATCCCCAACGAGGCAACTCCCCATCATAACCCATTTTCAGACTTGGGGAAATGCTACGGGGCCTCGACGAGTTCCCGATGTAACTCGCGGCCCTGAACGCCGAGGGAAAGGATCGTGCCTATCGGCAAAAGATACGGATAGGTGAACGTGCCGCCCGACAGGACTTCGGTGATGAGCACGGTCCGCTCGCCCTGCGGCGATATGGCGGTAAGCGTGTAGGAGATCGGCACGGGCGTTTGCGGAAGGTTGCGGGAATAGAGCGCGCAAGCCTCTCCCGCATCCCATCTCGCCGGGATGGTAACTTGGATATTCACGATGTGGTCTGCGGCGATTTGCGTCTCCCCCGGCAATTCCTGCTTGTTGACAACGAAGGGCTTTTCGTTTCTGGTCATCTCTTTGGTGGTAAACACGAAGCCGATTTCCCGTTCGGCAAGCCGCGCGGCCGCCTCCGCAAGCGAGAGACCGATCACGGACGGCATCTCTTTCATGCCGGAATTGGGCCCCCGGCTCACCACGAGCGCGAGTTCCATCGGGCCTCCGAGCGGCGTTCCCGCCTGAGGATTCTGTTCCAGGATGGTCCCCGCCGGGGCCTCGGAGGTCTTGTACAAAAACGGCTCTTTCAGCGTGATAAGGCCAAACCCGGAGGCCGCCGCCTGCGCTATTTCGATACGGACATCGTTCAGCGTCCTGCCCACCACATTTTCCACCGCCGAAAGCCGCGCTCCCTGACTGATCACAAGGCGTATCCGCCGCCCCGCCTTGACGATCGTCCCCGGTTGCGGGTCTTGTTCGAGGATCATGCCCTTTTCGGCGGCACTGCCTGAGTAGCGCAACTGTATTTGCGGGTAAAGTTCCTTCGCCTGAAGCTCAAGCAAGGCAGAGGTCAACTCTTTTCCCGTTACGCTGGGCACCAGCACCTGTTCCGGCCCCCGTACCGACAGAAAAAAGACCGCCGTCGAGAGCAGCACCGAAAAAACGAGAAAGCCCGCGCAAATGAACAAGAACCCTCTTCCGTGGCTCTGCGAGAATTTATCTGCTTTCTGAGGAAAAAATCGGCCCCATGTCTCCGGCCCCCGTTCCCCGTTGGCAGGTCGCTCCCGCCCGTATTCATTGTTACTACTCATGTTATCTTTTATGATACCCTTATTCCAGCATCGTGCCAACAAAGTGGCGCGTACCATTGAGAAAATCCCGAAAATCAAGCGCTTTTTTTGACTTCCACTGCAAGCGGGTGATAGCCAGCACACCCTGCCCCGTTTGGACGAGGATCCCTTCGTGCCGGTCAACGCCGATAACCGTGCCGGGCGCGTCTCGAGCCGTCATCCCGTTTTTCCCCCCAGTCCCCGCCCCGCGCGCTTCGAGAACGAGTAACTCTTTCCCCGTTGCGTGAGTCCGGCAGAGCGGCCAGGGCGTAAAGGCGCGGATTTGCGCGTCAATGTCGTCCGCTGCCCGCGACCAGTCGATCCGGCCTTCGTCCTTGCCGGTCTTCCCGCAGTAGGACGCATCCCGTTCCTCTTGGCGCACCCGCTTTACGGCGTTTGTCTCGATAAGCGAGACCGCCCGGACAAGCAACGCCGCTCCCCGTTCGGCGGCAAGCGCGCTCAAGTCCTCCGTCGTTTCCCTGCCGTGCAAGGGCATCTCCTCCGTGAGAATGATGTCCCCCGCATCCATCTTTTCCGCCAGATACTGAATGGTAATCCCGGTGATGGCGTCCCGCTTCAGAATCGCCTCCTGGATCGGCGCGGCTCCCCGGTATTTTGGCAACAGCGACGGATGACAGTTGATGCCGCCTCGCTGAAAGAGATTGAGAAACGCGGCCGGAAACAACGCGCCGTAGGCAAACGTAACGAGCAATGAGGGGGACAGCCCCCGCACCGCGTCCATCACCCCGCCGTCAATCCGGGCGTTTTTGAGGACCGGTAGCCTCAACTCCTCCGCGCACAGAGCAACCGGCGTCGGAACCGGATCCGGGGAACGCCCTTTTGCCGTGTCCGGATTTGTCAGCACGGCGGCAACCCGATGCCCCGCACCCACAATCGCCCGCAGAGCGGGAACCGCGATCGCGGGACTCCCGGCAAAAACTAAAGACATCGGCATACCGGCAGTATAGCACAAAACTTGAGGGTTTGGAACAGCCTTGATGGAAAATGATGCCGCGCGCGCGCCAAAACACGCCTCTTCTCCCTTTTCAATTGTCCATGCGCGCAATGACGGCCTCTCCGCATAAAAAACACCCTCTGCCAACGAGAAAAATGAAGAAAAAACAATTGGCAGAGGGCGGAGAAGTTATTATGCGTGAACGGAGAATGCGCGTGGTCGTTCACATAACAGCACCATTCACAGAATAGCACGATAATTTTGCGCTGTCAAGTGAATTCGTCTGTTGTGTCAAGCATCTGTTTCACCGCAATTCCGGCTTCAAAAAAAAGGGGAATCGGCAAGTTGCATGGGCAACTTGCCACGCCTTCTCCTCGCTCCGGCCCAAGTTTGCTCCGCAAGCACGGCCTCCCCCTCTCCTATCAACAACGTAAGAATTTTGTCCACCGATTACGCGGACTAAAGTCCGTTGGATTTTCACCGATTGCGCCGTAAACGGCAACGGGCTTTAAGTACGAAAAATCCGCCTAATCTGCCGCCACTTGGCGCAATCTGGGGCCATTCTTATATTCCCTTTGCCTAAGTTGTTGACCATGCCGCCCTTTCCCCCTTCGCGCGAATGAATAATGACCGGATGCTGAAAACCGCGCGTTCAGTCATCATCATTTCCCTGTTCCCTGATCAATTTTCAATTCACGCGAAGCACGCTAAATCTTGTCTACCAGCATCGAGCATTTGCCGGACGGTATCGGCAGCGTCTTTTTCTTGCGGTCGATGACGTTGATCGTGAAGTAGTAGAGTTTTTCGCTTTCCATGTGTATCTCCCAGCCGCGAGCCGATTTGTTTGACAGGATGGTGATGAGGTTTTTCTTGAGCGACAGGTTTTCGATGCCCATGATCTCCATGTTCGGGACGATCCAGTCGACGGTTTTGCGCGGCAGGGAGATGAAAAGACCGACGACGTTTTCAATCATCAGCGAGATAGTCGAGAGGGCGGTATAGGCGAGATGTTGCTTGCGGGGGAACTCCACCGGGGCCGCGCCGGAATTGGGCGGCGGCAGGGCGGGGCCTTCCCGTGTGGGCAGGTAGGCTTCCCAGAGCGATCCCTTGTGATGGTCACCGTCCGGGCTCATCGAGTCCAGCACGAAATAGAGGTGGCGGACGGCGCACTCGCGGGCCAGGTCATACTTCTGGTACCGTTCCAGCCCTTTGAGCACCATGAAGGTGAGGTGGGGAAACACCGAGCCGGAATAGCCGTACCCGTCCTTGTGGAAAGACTTTTCGTTCACCGCGACCGACGGGAAAGGGTGTTCCGTCCCAAAAAACGCGGGGTCGGACAGTTTAGAGATCAGGCGGTCGGCCTTGTCGATATTGGGAATCTCGGCGAGGAGCGGCCAGTACCCGGCGATCGTCTTCACCATGATCTTCTTTTCGCGCTTGTCGATGTCGTAATAAAAGCCTGAGTCCGCATCCCACATGAGGCCGTTGATGCGGGTTTTGAGCGAGAAATACCGCTGTTTATAACGGATACTCATGTCCTTGTCGTTGAGCAGGTCGGACAGCGCGGACATATACACGGCGTTTACCGCCATCGTCGCGTTAAAATCAAGGAGATACGCGGCCTTCTCCCGTGGCGAGTTCCACCAGCCGGTCGCAGAGAGCGGCGTCTCGTAAAGGCCGTTGGCCCGCTTGAACGTCGCATCCAGCCACTCGTTGTACTTGTCGATGATGGGAACCACCTCGCGGATCCGCTTCTTGTTGGCGGTCTTATGGTAATGATTGAACTCGGCCCACGCGAAAAGCGGCATCCCGACGCCCTCCGGGTTGGTGGAATCCACCATGCGGGAACCGTCGGCGGCACTGTAGGCGCAACGAATCGCGCCGTTTGCCTCCTGCTTCGAGTAAAGATAGTCCAGCCCTGTGCTTGCGGGATATATCTTGTTCGAATAGACGAGAAAGAACGAAGAAAAAATCGTGCTGTTCTGGTCTATCGTCCCCTCGGACGAAACAAACAGTTTCTCGCCTGTGTCCGGTGCCTCACGCAGACAGTCCGAAACCCAAATTTGGGTCTTATCATAAATATCAACAAAATCCTGGTCATAAAAGTGAATACGGGGAAAATCACGCCTTGTCACATTATCTCCTCTAAGAAAGCATTGATTTATTCAATTGAGAATGCGCCAACTTTTGCTGGCGTTATCAACGCTCCTTTAATGTCGCATTTGCATAATGAAATGAACAAATGCATAGGGAAACGCAATAGTCAACGCAATTGACACCGCGTCAAGGTAATCGGCGTTTCCCTAAGAGTCATCCCCAACCACTTTGAATAATCAGGGACTATATAGAGTTTGTCCATAATGTAGACACATTATGGACAAACTTCCTTAAAACCCGCATTTTTGCAGCCTTTAGGCGAAAAAATGCAGTGTCTGGCCGCAAAGTAACCGACTTTGTGGCCAGACACTATAGAGTATACTAGAAAAAATTATCTTTGTCAATTAAAATGTGTTTATGCCGATAAAAATTCCTCGCGGGTTGCCCGCTTACGACGCCCTTACCCGTGAAAACGTCTTTGTGATGACCTCGGAACGCGCCGAAACACAGGATATTCGACCGCTCAAGGTGGCCATCGCCAACCTGATGCCGACCACGATTGACACGGAGATCCAGTTGTTGCGGCTTCTGGGCAACACGCCGCTCCATGTTGACATAAGCCTCGTCCGTATGGGCAGCCACGAGTCGCGCAACGCGCCGGAAGGCCACCTCGAAAAGTTTTACGTTACCTCGCGGGAAGTGCTGGACCGCCGTTTTGACGGCCTTATCGTTACCGGGGCTCCGGTGGAGACGCTGTCCTTCGAGGAAGTCGACTATTGGGACGAACTCTGCTCGGTTTTCGACTGGGCGGACAAAAACGTCTACTCAAGCCTGCACATCTGCTGGGGTGCGCAGGCGGGTTTGTACCATAGATACGGCATCCCCAAACACGGGTTACCGAAAAAACTCTTCGGCATCTTTCCCGCCACCATCAACGAAGACCACATCCCCCTCTTTCGCGGCTTTGACGACGAGTTTCTCGCCCCGCAGTCCCGCCGGACGGAAAGCGACCGCCTGAAAATCGCCTCGCACCCCGCCCTCACCGTTCGCTCGGCAACCGAGGAAGTCGGCGCGTTCATCGTCACCGCCAAAGACGAGCGGGAAATCTATGTGACGGGCCACCTTGAGTACGACCCCTTCACCCTTGACCGCGAGTACAAACGGGATGCGGCGCGGGGTGAAAAAATCAGCCCGCCCAAAAACTATTACCCGAACAACTGCCCCGTGTTCCCGCCCGTCGTCAGATGGCGCAGTCACGCCCACCTCTTCTTCCGCAACTGGATTGGCGAAGTCTACCAGGGCACCCCGTTCAATCTGGACGAACTGTAAGCGGAAAACGGAATCACCGGCGTTATCCGCGCGATGACCCGTTTTCCTTAGCCCTTGAACGCGGAAACGTCTGCCCCGGCAAAGATGAACTCCCAACTATAAACCTGCCGCTGGTGGTCGATCTTGGCCTTGATCTCGTCAAGCGAGTATTTTTTGCTGGCATTGTCGATCCCGGCAGTCCCGATGAGAACGATCACCTTTGACGGCCGTTCCTCTTCCGCCGTCTTGCTGAGCGTCACGCCGAGCCCGTCAACGGCTTTCCCCACCGTGTCAAAAAGCGCCGCCCTCCCGCCTGCGGCAAAATCCTTTTTCACCAGCTTCTTCACGTCCTTGACCCGCGCCCGGTCGTACACCGTCTCCGCATCCGCCCCGAACGTAACCGTCGTCCACACCGCGTCCGCTTTCTTCAAACCCGCCAACAAATCGTTGTACGCCGCGACCGTTGCCCCCGCCGTCTTCTCCGCTTGCGCGCTTTTGTCCAAAACCGCCAAAACTTCCGTGAACCCCTCTTTCATACTACCCTCCAAAACGTAAAATAATGCCTCTTTTCCGATGTATTATGATTCTTTATGACCATCCCTGCCCCCCGATGAAGAATGAATAAATTTTACCATAACAGTGGCGTTTTTGTCAACCTTTTTTGGTTGTCGCGCAACAATGCCGATTTTCAAAAAGGGAAAAGTCTTCTCCTGTCAACAAACGGGGAATCTTTCGGACTATTGAGGGTGATAACTTGTCGGTGTGCTATCGACTGAGACAGCCATCCCAAACAGCACACCCTTTGGACGGGTACTGTTTAGAACCTGTTCAAAAACCCTGCGAGACGCAAGCCTCCGCTGTGATCCGATCGCGGGCTTTGCCCGCTTCTGGAGTTTCGGGCAGGGCGGGCAAACAGTCGCAGGGCTTCGCCCTGCTTCTTGCCTACGCCCCGCTTGTTCCGAAACTCCATGACTGAAAGTCGGGATTCGGGGGCGTTACGGGGGGCTCCCTACAGCCCTCAGCGTCCTGCTTCGGACTTCCGGGCCGGGGCGCACTCGGTAATGCGTCCGTCCATGGACGCTGAGCAAACCCTGCGGTTTGCTTAAGGTACGCCCACCAAACCCACGCTTGCGTGGGTCACCATGCACCGCATGGTTTTGTCCCCGTAGAGGGGGTAGCGTAGGGCGCAAGACCGGAGCGAGGGGGAGACGCGGCAACCTGTTGCCGTTCCCCCTTTTGCTGAGATTTTGAACAGGCTCTTAGGAATCGGTTGCCGATGGGGATTGCCACACCAACGAGCCCGCCTCTTGGGCTAAACTTGACCCACAAATTTTTTTGATTCATGCTATAAATACCTTAAACGTAAAAACACTTCTGGGAGGGGAATATGGGAAAAGAGAAAAGTTTTGATATGGCGAAAGAATTTGAG
>JAISZQ010000181.1 GCA_031269165.1 Spirochaetaceae bacterium | reverse complement strand
CGACGAAGAACTCCGCAAAGTCAATATTCAAAAGGATGACTTTCATGGTGAATGGAATTACGCTATATTGCCGGATTCACTCGCTGAAAAGTAAATGTTATTTTCAAGCACTGCCTTAGTCTAATCTATCTACTAGTATGGCCCGTTATAAATACTTTGACAAATCACAAGGATTGTTTCTCTTAAAGAACAACTCATCCCCGGCTCCTTCGAACACACCTTGAATTACCTCATCGACCGGTTTGACCTGAGCGCCTTCGACGCGGCGTTCCGCAACGACCGGTTGGGCGCGCCCGCCTATCCCCCCGACGTCATGCTCAAAATAATCTTCTATTGCTACTCGCGGGGGATCATCACCGGCCGGCCTATAGAATACACGTGTAAAACGAATATCATTGTAAAAAACCTGGCCCGTGACGCGGAGCCTGACCATGACACTATCACGTACTTCATCTCAAGCCGGGCGGAGGCGGTGAAGGGACTATTCGCGCAGGTATTGCTGAAGTGTTACGCGCCGGGATTAATCGGCGGAGAACTGTTCGCCATAGACGGCTGCAAGCTGCCGTCCAACGCGGCCAAGGAATGGTCTGGAACCCTTGAGGAACTGGGAAAGAAAAAGAAAGGCCTTGAAACGCTGATGGAAAAGATAATAGGGCGGCATATCCGGTTTGATAAACAGGCCGGAGAGGAAATAGACTTAACGGGGGCGGCTTACTCATACGTGTACGACAAGGAATATCAGAAGAAACATCTTGAGCGGATAGAAAAGAAATTAAAATACATAGACCGTTTTTTGGAAACGGCGGAAGCGCGGAAAGGGGCGGCCGGGGATGAAGTAAAATCGAACATAACGGACAACGGGAGCGCGAAGATAAAAGGGGCGCACGGATATATTCAGGGATACAACGGGATAACGGCAGCGGACAGCAAAAATCAGGTAATAGTAGCGGCGGAAGCGTTTGGGAGCAGGACCAGGAGCGAACATTTTCCCGGGATGCTGGAAAGTCTAAATGAGAATATGAAAAGATTGACCGGGAATGACAGGCCGCTTGAGGAAGCGACAGTTGAGGGGGACACGGGATATTTTACGGAGAAGAACCTGAAGGAAACGGAGGAGAGGAAGATAGAAATGATCATACCGGACCAGCAGTTCCGCAAGCGGGACGAACATTTTGACGGGTGGACTTGAGCACGGTGGCAAGGGACGGTATACGGTGAAAGACTTTGAATATGATGAGAAGAGAAACAGTTACCGGTGTCCCGCCGGGAAGGAGCTTTCGTACAAGGGCCGTGTGAAGCTGAACCGGAACAGTGGGGAGAAGTATCAGGCGAAAAGCAGCGATTGTAAGGAATGCCCGTTACAGCGGCAGCGCATAGCAAGCCGCGGGGGGAAGTCTCCGAAACGGACGCTGTATATAGTTGACCGGAGTGAGGGAGAGAACCTGTGTGAGGAGATGAGGAAAAAGATAGACGGGGCGAAATACCGCGCGTTATACGGGAGGCGGATGCAAATAATAGAACCGTGTTTTTCAGATATGAGTTATTGCAAGGGGATGGACAGGTTTTCGCTGGGGACAAAGATAAAAGTAAATATTCAATGGATGCTATACTGCATGGTGCATAATATAGGGAAATGTATACCGCGCATAGCGGCAGGGAGCGGAGGATAAGGGGGAAGAACGGAAGCGGATTTGCGGAAGGGCGGGCAAAAAGCGGGCTAAGCCTGTGATTCTATATATATATGCCCCGAGCCTATAGGGGAGGCATATCTCTACCCAAACCGACTAATTCAACAGCCTCGTTGGACGGATGGAAACGCGGGATCGGGCGGGTTTTTGGGCAAAAAACTCGTTTTCGCCTCCCAGACCCCCGTCCTTAGGCTGTCCCAACTCAGAGCGTAGTCCATTACCGCCGGGATTGGTGTCTTTCCCTCCGCCACAACCGCCTCCCAGTCCACCTCCTCCGTCCACTCAGGCGGCTCCCCCGCCAGAATCTCCGACCAGTACCGCTCTCCCCAAAGATGCGCCTTCCTTCCCGTCCGCACGTTGAACCGGAGGGAGAATGTTTGTTTCAGCCACTGCATAATCTTGGGCAGTTTTAACCCGTCGGCGGGCTTGATATAGAACGCGAGCCACACCCCCTCGATCGCAAGCCCGCGCGCATCTCAAACCCGAACCGCCCCTTCGCCTCACGAAGCACGCGAGAGAAAAGTGCCGCCGCCCACCACAACGGGAACAAGGGCTCGCTGATGTTAATCCCGGTACGAACCTCGTACCAGACATCCCTTGTTGTAATAAAATCTTTTTTCATGGTAATAAAGATACGGCGCGTTAGTGTCGTGGAAAAACGACATATTTTGAAAAAGTTGCGCTGGAGGAGGATTTTTATGGCGTCAGGTCAGGGTTTTATACAAAAAAACCGGGCTCCCCGCGTTCAGATCAACTATGATGTTGAAGTATACGGGGCGCAGAAAAAAGTGCAGTTACCCTTTGTGATGGGGGTGTGGTCGGATCTTTCGGGCAAGTCCGAGGAGCCGTTGCCGAAGGTCGATGAGCGCAAAATGGTCGAGTTCGACTCGGACAATTTCAACGACCGTATGGCCGCGATTAAGCCGAGAGTGGCGTTTACCGTGCCCAACACAGTGGGCGGAGAAGGTAATCTTCAGGTTGATATGACGTTCAAGAGTATGGACGACTTCTCGCCTGCGGCGGTTGCCAAGAATGTTCCCGGTCTCCAAGGGCTTATGGAGTCGCGGCAACAACTTTCCAATCTGCTCTCTTATATGGATGGAAAGGCGGGGGCCGAGGAGCTTTTGGCGAAAGTGCTTCAAGACCCGGCTTTGTTAAAGGCTTTGGCTTCAAAGGCAAAGGACGCTGCTCCGGCAACGGACGCAAAATAAGGGAGGACATATATGGCAGAAGCATTAAGTGTTGACAGTTTAAACGAAACGATTGAACTGTCGGATTTTGAGAAACTGATCTATCAAGAGTTCAAACCCCAGTCTGATGAATCGCAAAAGTCTATTCAGGGGGCGGTAAAGACTCTGCTGGGGCAAGCGCTGGAGAATGTAGCGGTTGTTGCGTCCGATACGATCTCGACGATTCAGGGGATTATCGCGGAGTTGGATAAAAAACTCTCCGAACAGATTAATCTTATCATTCATCACTCTGAATTTGCCCAGCTAGAAGGTTCGTGGCGCGGACTGGATTACCTTGTGCGCAACACCCCGACCAGCGAAAGCCTCAAGGTCAAGGTGTTGAACATCTCTAAGTCCGATATTGGGAAGACGATAAAGCGGTACAAGGGCAGCGCATGGGATCAGAGCCCGCTTTTCAAGAAGATCTACGAAGAGGAATTTGGTACGGCGGGCGGAGAGCCTTTCGGCGCGTTGATTGGCGATTTCTACTTCAACCACAGCGCGCAGGATATTGAGATTTTGCGGGGAGTCGCGCAGATTGCGGCCGCTTCTCACGCGCCTTTTATCTCCTCGGTTGATCCGTCGCTGCTCAATCTTTCTTCATGGCAAGAGCTTGCCAATCCGCGAGACATCGCCAAAATATTCAGCACGCCTGAGTATCAGGCATGGCGGGCGTTCCGCGAATCCGACGACAGCCGTTATGTGGCGCTCACGATGCCGCGTGTTTTGAGCCGTTCTCCCTACGGGGCCAACAGTAACCCGGTGGAAGAATTTGATTTTGAGGAAGATACCGGGGCGGGAGACAGCACCAAGTACAACTGGATGAACGCCGCCTACACCATGGGTTCGGTGGTGAATCGTTCTTTCTCTGACTACGGGTGGTGCGCTAATATTCGCGGCGTCGAGTCGGGCGGCATGGTCGAAGGGCTTCCCACGCACAGTTTCCCTGCCGACGACGGGGGAACCGTGGCAAAATGCCCAACAGAGATTGCTATCACCGACCGGCGGGAGGCGGAATTGTCCGCGAGCGGGCTTTTGCCCCTTATCCACTGGAAAAATACCGATTACGCGGTGTTCTTGGGCGGGCAGACGGCTAACAAGCCGACGGAATACGATTCGGCGGACGCGACGGCAAACGCCTCGCTTTCGGCGCGGCTTCCCTACATCTTTGCGGCGAGCCGGTTTTCCCACTACCTTAAATGTATTGTACGCGACAAGATCGGTTCTTTTACCGAACGCGCCGACATGGAAACCTTCCTTACCAAGTGGATCAACCAGTACGTTACTGCCGATCCTCACGCTTCCGAGGAGGTTAAGGCGAAATTCCCGTTGGCAGAGGCAAAGGTCGAGGTCGTTGATGTGGAGGGGTCGCCCGGCTACTATGCGGCGCGGTTCTACCTCCGGCCTCACTACCAGTTGGAAGGGTTGACCGCTTCGTTGCGGCTGGTTACGAAGGTTCCGAGCAAGTAGGGCGGTAGCCGGGGGCCGGGTACGGTCAACAAGCGAAGGATTTTTGTCCACAAATTGCGCCATGCAGGGCGTCGTTGGGTAATCTGGATTGCCGCATGGCACAATCTGTGGTACTTTATATTCCATATCGTTTAACCTGTTGACAGCAGGGGCTCGGGATTCTTTAGGAATGATGCTGTTCCAAAACGTGGGGTTTTGAGGCGGCTTTATTTATATTTTGTTTTAAGGAGTGTTATTATGGCAGAAATTGCGGGTTTCAACATTTTGTTGGACGGAATCGAGGGACCGGAAGAAGACAAGAGTATTGTTTGTCTTTCGTTTACCCACGGATCGACACAGAATATCTCGTTAACCAACGACGATATTTCGGGCACGGGACATCTTATCCCCTTCACCTTTGTGCACAAGGTGGATACGTCCACGCCGGTGCTTCAGCAGTATTGTATGCTGGGCAAGTCTATCAAAACCGGGTCTTTTCAGTATGCGGTGAACCGGGACGGCGAGATTGTTGCCGTGCTTCTGGTGGATTTGGAAGGTGTGCATATCGCGAAAGCCGAGGTGCAGACGATCCTCAAGGATCCCGATGATCCCACATCCGCGCACGCGATTGAGACGGTACAGCTTGTTTGTGACCGGATCACGTGGACGGGCGAGGGCAACATTACCAAGTCCTTCCCGGAATAACCGGATAATCGGTACGGTAGCGCAACATCCGGGGGAAACCCCGGATAAACGAGCATCTCATGGATGATGGTCTTCAATATCTCAAGGGTCCCGTAAAAGAAGACGTGAAATATCGTCCGTTTATCCTGAAACGTTTGACGGATACGGAGCCGCAGATAAAAAAAGAGTTGCCATACGGTCTTGCAACGGCAAAACAGCTAAAAGAGGATATTTTTGATAATATCGAGATGCTGTTTTTTTCGCGTTCCCATGCCGGATTTGGAGAATTGGGGGACGATGCCGAGGTTGGCAATTCAGTGCTGGGATACGGCATCCAGGATTTTTGTGGCAAGACCGTTTCCGGTGATTATAAAGAAGAGTTGCGCCAGCACATTATGAAGCAAATCAGGACGTTTGAGCCCCGACTGGATCCGTCAAGTGTGATAGTTGATTTTTCGCAGGAAAGGGACGGGTCGATTTTGGAATATGTTATCGGCGGCGTCATAAAGGTGAAAGAAGTAAACGAGGAAGTTAAGTTTTTTTCCCGTCTTGATATTGAAAGTGGAATCGCGTCCCTGAGTGTGGCGGACGAGTAAGTGCCTCGAAGAATGGCGCGAGAAACATCGGGAGTGGTATGGAGTTTTTGGATTATTATCGGGGCAACCTTTCCTACATCAGAGCCTTAGCCGCCGAGTTCGCTGCCGAATTTCCTAAAATAGCGGGCCGCCTTTCGCTCTCTGAGTTTGATTGTCAGGATCCGTATATCGAACGTCTCCTCGAAGGTACCGCTTTTTTGGCGGCCAAGACGGAAAAAAAACTTGACGACGGGTATTACGGCTTTTTGGAATCAATTCTCAACTCGATTTCCCCCAGTTCGGTCTATCCCATTCCCTCAGGCGGCGTTTTGGAAGTTTCCCTCCAAAGCAACAGTGAAAACGCCGGGGATTTAATCGTAAAAGAGGGGACGTTGTTCAGCGCGAGTATTCCGTCGATAAATACGCCCTGCCGTTTTGCAAGCCTTGAAGACCTTACCTTGAATACCTTCAAGGTAAGCGAGGCGCGATATGTTTTTCGCAATTTGTCGGAGTTTGAGATAAAGCAACCAAACGCCGCGTCTGCCCTGCACCTTAAATTTTCCGCAACGGGAGGAGGAGCCTTTTCTCTCGGAAGCGGCATCCGGTTTTTCTTTAACGCCTCGGAAGCGGATGTTTCGCTTCTCTTCCGGCTCTTGATGCACGACGTTCTTTCGGTCTATGTCCAAATGGGCGACGCCTCTTTTGAGCGGGTGCGGGGCGCGGAATTTGATGTGCCGGTCAATTTGGGCGGGAAAATTTTTGAACGGACGTTCAGAAGCAACACGAGGGGCTTGCGGCTGTTGCAAAACTATCTTTCGTTCCCCGATTCTTTTAAATTCTTTTCTTTAAAAACAAGCGATAGACAGGAAAAAAAAGAGAGTCCCGTTGCGGAGATGGTCGTCTTTTTCAGGCGGCGGGAAACGCAACTCCTCAACAGCGTTACGCAGGCTTCAATAAAAACCAACTGCATACCGGTGCTGAATATTTTCCCAAAACGTTCCGACCGCATGTTTTTTGAGAAAAAGGCGTACGAGGTTCATGTGGTTCCCGACCGTACCGCGATGCGGGACTATGAAGTGGTACAGGTTAAAAAAATAGATTTTTATAACGAACGGAACGAGCCTCTTTTTTCGGCGGCCAATTTCTATGAGGAGGCCCTGGCGGACGAAAAAGAGTTGCGTAATTTTTTCAGCGTCAAACGGCGCGCCACGCTCGTCGATAAGGCCGCGCAAAAACGCAGTTCATACCGGGGAACGGAGGTTTTCGTTTCTTTCGCGCCGAATGACGAGAAGTTGCGTAACGCCTACCAGTTTGCCGCCGATCTTGTCGTAACAAACCGCGATCTGCCGTTGCTCCTTTTGCCCGATGCCGAATTCAGTTCGACCTTGAGTTTTGTACGCGGTGCGGCCTTTGTCTCTCCGCCGACCCGGCCCGGCCTCCCCCTGATTAGCCGGGGCGTGCGAATGGACTATGCCCGGTTAAGCCACATCATCCTGAATCTCTCGGCGGTACTCTGGCAAGAGGGTTCCCGGCCATTGGAAATGTTTCGGGAAATCCTGCGGGCGTACCAGATTCGTTCGCCTGAAGAGAATGAAAAGATAGTCGCGGGGCTGACCCGCATGGAAAGCAAAAACGTGTCGTTTACGTTTGTCAAAAACGGCATGGTTTTTTTTGAATGGGGCTGGAAACTCAAGTTTACGCTGGACGAGCTCGCCTTCACGGGGATGGGCTGTTACTCGTTCGCGCTGGTACTAGCGGAAATGTTCAAGTCGTTCATCGCGGTAAACACTCTGCTGGAGATTGAATTCTTTACCGAGCAATCGGGATACATAGCGACATGGAAAACATTCGAAGGCTAATCAAAACCGCTTCTTCCGCGCTGAAAAACAACAGCGCCGCGCCTGATTTTTGGGCATTTGTCCGCGATCTGGAGAGTGCTCATCCGAATCTGCCGCGTATCGGGTTTGCGAAGCGTCCCGCCGACGAGAACGTCCGTTTCGGACAGGCCCCATATCTCCACTTTACCGCCACGGAAATCGCCGAGATTATCGAGGGCGGCCGTCAGGCGGGCGTAGACGCGACGGTGATTGTGTACTTTTTCGGGCTGCTCGGTATACAGGGTCCCATGCCGCTTGAATTTTCAGGCTACGTGTTCCGCCGCTCGCGCAGCCACTATGACAATACGTGGCGGCGTTTCCTTGACATCATCAACCACCGGTTTCTTACCCTTTTCTACCGGGCCTATTCGACCTACCAACAATGCCTTAGTTTTGACCGCCCGGACGACGACCATATCGGCAATGTGATAAACGCCCTCGCCGGGATTCCGCCGGCACGAGACATAAAAGCCACCTTTCCAAGCCACAGCATGTCTATCGCGCGAAGTTACGCCCAGCATTTTTCGTTTCAACTGAAGAACCGCTACGGCCTGCTCGATCTTTTGCGCGGCATTTTTGATTACGCCATCGAAGTGGTGGAGTTTGCGCCCGGGCGCTATGATATTCCCCCTGACCGCCGGGCCGTGCTGGGACGCCGGAAAACATCGGTGCTGGGACGCACTATTCAGATTGGCCGTTCGATGATGACCATTACCGGAAACTTTGAGATTCGTATCGGCCCGGTTTCTTTTGATCAGTACAATGATTTTATGATGGGCCGTAGCGGTTTCGATCTGCTTGCGGAGGCGGTGAACCTCTACCTTGACAAACCCCTCGCCTATAGCGTGGTCTTTGTTATTACGGGCGGCACGATTCCGTCCGCGCAACTGGGCTTCGATTTTGAAAACGATACGCGGGAAGCGGCGCGGCTTGGTTATACGGGGTGGCTTGGACAACACACCAAAGATATGGTATCATTGAGTATTGATGTGGCGCGGCTGGTGCGAAGGAGACGCCGGGAGAGACAGGGAAAAGATAACAGGTAAGGGCTTGTTCAATAACCCCGCAGGATGTCCGTCTCCGCTGTGATTCGGGGGCGGGGCGAACCCTGCGGGTCGCCTTCGGGGGTTCCCTACAGTCCTCAGCGTCCTGCTTCGGACTTCCGGGCCGGGGCGTACTCAGTCCTGCGTCCATCCGTGGACGCTTGGGGTACGCCCACCAAGCCAAGCAACGCTTGGCCACCATGCACTGCATGGTTTTGTCCCCGTTGAAGGGGGTAGCGTAGGGCTCAAGCCCGGAGCGAGGGGGAAGGCTTTCCCCTGTCAACAACTTAAGAATTTTGGTCCGCGAATGGCGCGAATAAATACGAATAATACATACCCATCAGCGCGTATTCGC
>JAISZQ010000214.1 GCA_031269165.1 Spirochaetaceae bacterium | reverse complement strand
TGCGGCTCCGAATTTTGGCTTCAATCTCGGCATCATGTATTTTGCCGCTCATATCAGCCATAAAACCCGCAATCCCGCCAATAACGGTGAGCAATGGAATTACAATCGGACCAAGCAGCCATCCGATTAATGGTATGGTAGAAAAAATGGTGCCGATTACAAACCCGGCAATAAGCCCGGCTATCGTGTTTTTAAACGCGCGAATGATTTTTATAACGTTTTTCAGAATAATTTTGCCCATCTTAAATATGAGTTTTCCCGCTTGAACAGTTACCCCGACAAGTTTCTTCAGAACCTCTTTTACAATGTGACTCCCGCGCGTCGCATCCATTTCGAGGTTGTCAATCCATGAGTGACAATCCTCATCGCTTTCGCACGAAGCGTTGAGATCCTGAATCTGCTGCGGCGTCAGATTGGCTTCAAAAGTGCTCCCGTCTAGGGGATTCATCAATTTTAGCGGAGACGGCCTTTCCGCTTCCGCAACTTTTGCCTGCGGTTTGACCGAGGCAAGATCGTCAAAAACAGACTTTGTTTCCTGCTGAATTAAATCAATAATTCTAGCGCCACAGCCAGGGCAGAAATTTGCCGCCCCTACAATTTCCTTTCCACAATTTGAACAAAACATAAAAATCCTCCTGTGTGTTTTGTGTGGCGGCACGGATGCCGCCTAACTACCTGTATACGACCCTGCCGCATACAGTCCTTGTTTCTCGCGGCGGTTCCTCCTCACGGAACGCCTTCCGCGTTGTACGCTGTTCATGCGCGTACCGCATATCCGTCATGCTGGTTGTTCCACAAACGCCGCTCCCACGCCGTCCGTGTGTTTTTCCATTCCAGACAACCTCTCCCGCCCAATCTAAAGCCGCGTCCCGCCACCCGGACTTGACGCTTTCAAGCGCCGGACTTAACAGCCCGCTTTGAAACCCTCTCTACGTAATATTTATCCCTTTTGCACGGTCCTTTAATGCAGAAAAAGCAATAAAAGGTCCAACAAATATGAATGAACCAAATAGATACCATTGCCAGGCATACGTTTTACGATATTCCCGACTTTTACCCATATATAACGTTGACAAGTAATCTTCGGCTTTTACACACCAATAAATGCCATAACATCCAAGGGTAAGAATTTCAAAAAGAAAATAAAACAATGCCCCGCCTAGAGGTAAAGAAGGGATATTGCCTTTTATACAAGATACACAATATGTCTCATATATCAATTGTGGTATAAAAGCAATCAAAGTAACAATCCAATAAAGTTCCATACAATACTCCTTATAACTAGTTATATACGACCCCTGCCGTATACACTCTCGTTTCCCGCGGCGGTTTCCGCAGCCAACGGCTGCTTTTATGGAACGCTTTCCGCGTGTACGCTGTTCATGCGCGTACCGCATATCCGTCATGCTGGTTGTTCCACAAACGCCGCTCCCACGCCGTCCATGTGTTTTTCCATTCCAGACAACCCCTCCCGTCCAATCTAAAGCCGCGTCCTGCCGTCCGGAATGTTGAGAAACCCTTTTCCACCGCCAGATCGTCCGTGCTGGAAAGGGGAAAAAGCCGCGTCCCCACGCCCATCGCCGAAAGCATTTTCACGCGGGAATTGATAAGGCAGTCCCGTTCATCCGTGTTAACCTTATCCATTTTATTCACCACCACAAAAAGTTTTTCCGTCTTGCCTGTTTTTTGCAGCCTTTCAATAAGCCGTTTATCATGTTCGGAAACCGCGCAATGATCGACTACCAGCACGACAGCATCGGCGTTTTCAAGGGCCTCCATGGTCACGTCCGCCGCTTCGTCAGAGGCTTCCAACCCCGGGGTGTCGATGAATATGGCGTTATCCTTGAGGATGCCGGCATGAATCCCCGCAAAAACATTGAACACCTGCGGCTCTACAGCCGCGATTTCTTCAAGGCCGATGCGATGCATAGTGTCTTCAAAATCGTGATAGCAGGCCCATTCCTTGCCTTCTTCGGCATACTGGAGCCAGGCTAAGGTCTTTGTGGTTTCACCATTAGAAGTTTTGAGAATTTTCTCACGCTCCAGCAGTTTGTTGAGCAGGGTTGATTTTCCCGTATTAAACCGCCCGGCAAAAAGCACCGTACATGAATCGTCATTGATCTGGTCGATGATAGACTTAACCATCGAAACATATTCGGGATCATTGAGCGTTTTAACCGTACTTTCCAGCAGCCTGATTTTATAATCAAGGTTCTGGGAAACGTTCACCTTGAGCGGTGGAAAATCGGATTTCCCCACAGGCTGCGGGCCCTCCAGGGGCATACGCTCTTTAAGCCGGTTATGCGCAACAGCGCCGCCGGCAAAAACCGCGAACCACACGAGCATTCGCCGCCGGGGCGTTGGAAGCCGCGTGGCCCGCTTCCGCAATTTTCCCTTTTCAACTATCCATGCGCGCGCGGTTAAGCGAACAAGACCAAAAGAAGGGGGCCGCCCCTCTTTTACGGTTTTGAGGAGGAGGACGGCCGTGTTTATGAGCGCTGATTCCGGCGCGCGCGACACCCTATTGGGGCGAAGAGGCGGCGGATAATGGAAAAGGGAAGATGCCGTGAAAACCGTGCGAAAAGGGCCTGAAGCGGGCCGAAAAAGGGCGATTAGCGGCTTAAAACGTTCCCGAGGGGGGGGGGGCGCCCGCGATAAGGGAGGGGGTCACGAGGAACATATTCTTCAAAAACACCGTTTTTTGCATAACCAACCTTTCTTATAGAGCCCGGCACTGCCGCCGGGCAATTATAGGTATACCACACGCGAAAAACTTTGTCAAGGGGTACCCCGCAAAAACATGAAAAAAAGTACAAAAAGTACGGTTTTTTGTCCACTTGCGCCGACAGTGCGGATTAACGCGGATTTCAGAGATAAGCGGCTCGTCATTGCGAGACGGCGGCAACATGGTTGCCGTTAGCGACGAAGCAATCCAGCAGACAACGCGAGTTGCCGCTTCGCTCGCCATGACGAAGGGCGCGCGCGTTCCCTTTCCCTCATTTTCCATTCTCCATTTTCAATTTTCCATTCCCCAAAGGGGCCTTGAACCCGCCGCCTTTTTGTGGTAAATTTTTGTCGTGGAATGGTTGCAGCGGTTGCTGTCGTTTTATAATGGTGTTGTGCGCCCGGCGCTTGACGTGGCAATTCTCGCGTTTCTGCTCTACAAGCTGTTTGAGTTGCTGGTGAAGACGCAGGCGGTTCAAATGGTGAAGGGCGCGGTCGTTCTCGTGCTGGTGTTCGCCGTCGCCTATCTGTTCAAGCTGAGTACGCTGCAATGGATCCTCCAGTCGCTTGCTCCCGGCCTCCTTATCGCGGTTGCCGTCGTGTTTCAACCGGAGTTGCGCAAGCTCATCACGCGGTTGGGGTTTGGCGATTTTTTCAGGCCGGACAAAAAGCCCAATCTCGGCCAGCATGAGTCGGTCGTTACCGCCTGTGAAACCCTGTCTGAGGAGAAGCGGGGGGCGCTCATCGTGTTTTCCCGGCGGAACAACATTCGCGACATCATCGAAACCGGCACCCGCCTCAACGCGGAGATTTCGTCGAGTCTTATCCGCTGTGTGTTTGAGTTTGACACGACGCTCCACGACGGGGCGATGGTCATTCAAAACGGACGGATTTTCGCCGCCGGCTGTATTCTGCCCCTTTCCGAGCAGCAGGAGATCAAGAAATCGTTCGGCACCCGCCATCGCGCGGCACTGGGTATGTCCGAGCGGTCTGACGCGGTGGTGCTCGTGGTGTCCGAGGAGACCGGCGCGATCTCGATAGCCTACGAAGGCCAGCTCTACTACGATCTTTCGGCGGTCGAAGTGCACCAAAAACTCCGCACCCTGCTTGACCGGACAAAACGCGGGCCGGAGGAAGGGGCGGCCGCCCATGAAATGGACGATCTCGAGGCCCACGCCGCGGCATCAAAGGTTGCGGACGGCTCCCTTATCGCCGAAGAGGAAGTGTTTGTTGAGTAAGATCAAGTTGCTGGAGGCGATTCTTCATAACTGGCCGGCAAAGGCTCTTTCGGTCGGATGCGCGATCGTTCTTTTTGTGTTTTACCAGACGAGTACGCTTGAAGAACGGTTTTTTTCCGTGCCGCTCCTCGTGGAAGGCTCAGGCACGATGGTGCCGACCAGCCAGTATCCGAAGATGATACGGGTAACGCTGCGCGGCAACGCGAACAGCATCTACCCGATCATCAACAGCGACATCGAGACCTTTATTGATATTGGCGGCGCGAGCGAGAAGGGAACGCGGCATTTTCCGGTACAGGTACGCAAAAAGGGAACGGCACTGGGTGTCGAAACGGGCGTTTCGGCACTTGAAATCGCCGTTGACCCGATGGAAATAACCATCGAGCTTGACACGAGACTCAGTATGTTTGTCAATGTCGTGCCTAAGATACAGGGCGAGGTGGCGGCGGGGTTTGAACTGACGCGGAAAACGCTCAACCCGTCCCGCATCCGCACCGAGGGACCGGAAGGGCTTGTCCGCCGTTACACGGAACTGTCAACGGAGGTCATCGACCTCGAAGGCCGTGCCGCTGATTTTACCGTTATCACCCGTGTGGTGAATCCCGACCCGTTGATCGCGCTTCAGGGAGAGAGCATCATCGAGTTTTACGGCGAAGTGCGCCCGGTGTTGATCATTCGGAGTTTTACCGCCGTTCCGGTGGGGGGGCGCAATCTGGAGGAGGGACTGCGTTTCGCCGAGCCGCCTGAATGCGGGGAACTGCGTCTTGAGGGGCCGCAAAACGCGCTTGAGGCATGGAATCCCGAAGGAAACGTGTTTGTTGACTGCGCCGGTATCACCCAACCCGGTGAATACGACCTGCCGCTCCAGTTTTCGTTGCCCGCACATTGCCGGGTGTTAGGGACGGTCGCCGAGGCATCCGCATTGGCGGCACTGAACCGGACGGAGACGGAAGAGGGCCAGGCCGCCGTCAATGAAATGTCGCTTCAGATACACGTGACTATCGTTGCGTCTCAGGCTGCCGCCCGGAAGGAAGGATAGCATGGCAAAAAAGAGCGGCGATGAGAATACCCGTAAAATTTCATTTCAAGCGAAGGACGCGACACGATGCCCGGTGTGCGGCGAAACATTCAGGCGGGAAGAACTGCTTTCCGGGTCGGGCCGTCTCATCGCGGGCAAACTGACCGACGAACTCCACCGCCTCTATGAAACGTCCCGCTATGGCGACCTCTATCCCCTCGCGTATCCGGCTACGGTCTGCCCCCGGTGCTGGTTCGCGGCAATGGAACAGGACTTTACCAAACTGCCGAAGGACGAGATCCCGCAGGTGGAAGCCGCCGAACAATCCCGCAAGGACATGATCCAGATGATCTTTCCCGTCGTCGATTTTTACGAGAACCGCGATCTGGTAAGCGGCGCGGCCTCCCAGCTTCTCGTCTGTCTCTGCTACGACCATTTTCCCGCGACTTTTTCCCCGACCATCAAACAGGGTATCGCCGCATTACGCGCCGGCTGGCTGTTTGACCACATGGATGCCGGGTTTCCGGGTCAGCATTACAACTGGCTTGCGGAACTCTTTAAGAAAAAAGCCTGTTTTTTTTACAACGAGGCACTGGCCCGGGAAACGGCCGGCAAAGAAACGCTTTCGGGCCTCGCGGTGTTCGGGCCGGACACCGACAAAAACTACGGCTACGAGGGAATGCTCTATGTACGCGCCGTCCTCGAATACAAATACGGCTCGCAAAAAGACCCCCGGCGGCACTACGAACTCCTCGCCGACTCGAAACGTACCATCGCCAAAATGTTCGGCCTCGGAAAATCCTCCAAAAGCAAGCCCGGCCCCCTCTTGGAACACGGCAAAAACCTCTACGATAAACTCGGCAAAGAACTGCAAGACTTCGACGAATAGGACTCTTTAGGTGCCGTTTGATAATCTTGCTCTATAGGAACTGATCGATACGCCGTGCGAGCACCGCCTTACGGGGGCTGTACCGCCTTTTAAGGGGGCGGCGGCAATGCCCCCATAAAGCGGTGCTCACCCGGCTGATAGCGTGCTGCTCTCGGGCGACATACACCAAAGGGCGCGTTGTCGTTGCGCGGGTGCCGTTGTGCGGGTCTCGCGTCCTTCCGGCAATCGTGCCGTTTGGCGTGATGTCAGGCGGAACGGGGACCGTTCCCGTCCCGCCTAAATATCGCCCGTCATTGCGAGCGGAGCGAAGCAATCCAGTGGGGACTCTTTAGGTGCCGTTTGATAATCTTGCTCTATGAGAGATAACGTGTCGATACGCCGTGCGAGCACCCCCGTACGGGGGCTGTACCCCCGATTAAGGGGGCGGCGGCAATGCCCCCGTAAAGCGGTGCTCGCACGACTGATGGCGTGCTGCTATTAGGCGGCATACACCAAAGGGCGCGTTGTCGTTGCGCGGGGGCCGTTGTGCGGGTCTCGCGTCCTTCCGGCAATCGTGCCGTATGCGCCGTTTTAAGATAACTGGTCGGTACGCCGTGCGCTGCTCTGGACAAGCACGCCCCAAAGGGCGCGTTGTTGGGGCGCGGGGGCCGTTGGGTGAGTCTCGCGTCCTTCCGGCAATCGTGCTGTATGCGCCGTTATGCGGCTTATTGACGGAGGGAGGGTTTCCACTGTCAACAACTTAAGAATTTTGGTCCGCGAATGGCGCGAATAAATACGAATAATACATACCCATCAGCGCGTATTCGCAACGCCATGTATGGCGCACATTCGCGTACATTCG
>JAISZQ010000133.1 GCA_031269165.1 Spirochaetaceae bacterium | reverse complement strand
TGGGCGGTGGCGCTTTTCTACCGGGTGCTCCGCGAGGCGAAAGGGAGGTTCGGTTTCGAGATGCGGGGGTTTAAAATCGAGGGGGTGTGGCTTTCGTTCTATATCAAGCCCGCCGACGGGCTTAAACTGCCCAAGATTATGCAGTGGATCAAGCAGACGTTCTCGGTGCGGTTCAATTTCCGCACGGGGAGAACGGGGCACGTGTGGGGGGAGCGGTACTGGTCGGAGATTGTGGCGGGGGAGCCGCCGCCCGAAGCGAGAGAAGTGGACTGGGCAGTGGTCGAGGCGGAGGCGGGCAAGCCGGTACCGGCGGGCGTGACCTACAAGTTATCTTGGGGCAGCCCCCGCCAGGCCGGATTGGGCTCGGAAACGCCTTTTTCGCCCCAATTCACGTTCTCGTCCGTGTTTCCGCCCGGCTAACCGGGGGCAAGGCCCCGGTTAGCGGACATAAACGGCGTTACGGACAGCCTCGATTTTCCGGCCAAAGACGGCGTGCCATCGTTGGCCGATGGCCGTGGGAAAGGTCTGCCCGCGCCGCTGGGGAAAAGGCGAAAAAGAGGCGAATTTCGGGCCGTTTTCGGTGTGCCGGGGCGGGGAAACACGGATAAATACGGCGCACAGTGAGGAAAAACGGAAAAGAAGGCGTTGGAGAGACGGTTTTCGCGCAAATATTGCGGCTGAGGTCTGTCCCCGCCCGCTTGGGGCAGCCCCCGCCGGGCTGGATTAGGATCAGAAGCATCTTTTTCGCCCCAATTCACGTTTCCCTCTGCGTTTCCGCCCGGCTAACCGGGGGCAAAGCCCCCGGTTAGCGGCGAAAACGGCGTTCCAGCCATCGGCGGCGAGCCATCGGCCAGCGACGGCATATCGGCTTGCTGAGATTTTTAACAGGCTCTTAGAGCCTGTTAAAAAATCCCACGGGACGCAACCCTCCGCTGTGATTCGGGGGCGTTACGGGGACACCCTACAGTCCTCAGCGTCCTGCTTCGGACTTCCGGGCCGGGGCGTGGCACACCTACGGTGTGCTTCAGTCCTGCGTCCGTCCGTGGACGCTTGGGGTACGCCCACAAAACCATGCGCCGCATGGTTTTGTCCCCGTAGAGGGGGATAGCGAAAGCCCCTAAGCGCAAGCGGCGGGCTGGAGCGAAGGGGGAGACTTCCCCCTATCAACACCTTAAAAAAAGAAGAGGTTGCCCTGTCTTTTCCATCGAGGCCGCCCATCTTGCCACCTTTATCGGAATGGGGTATACTAGTATCTGTATGCAATATAACTGAAGCGGCGAAATGCCCGCTTTAATGTTTATAGGAGAGAACATGAAAAAGATTGCTTTGTGTGCCGCGATTGCGGCTATGGTGGTATTAAGTGCCTGTTCGTCCGTGCCCAAGGTTGAGCGCCTTGATGCGGCGACGCAGATTGACCTTTCCGGTTACTGGAACGATTCCGATGTGCGGATTGTCTGCGAGTCGCTGATCAAGGATTGTATCGAATCGCCGCGGGTGACCCAGGCGATTAAGGACAAAGGCGGAATACCGACGGTTCTGGTTGGGACATTCAAGAACGACAGTTCCGAGCACATCGACACCGAGGTCATCTCGAAGAATATGGAGACCGCCATCTTCAACAGCGGCATCCTCGATTTTGTCGCGGGGGGCACGGTCCGTGAGGAACTGCGTGCGGAACGAGCCGACCAGCAGCTCAACGCGAGCGAGGCCACGGCGGCCAAACTGGGCGCGGAAATCGGCGCGGACTTCCTTCTCACCGGATCGGTGAAGACTGTCATCGACAAGGCGGGGAACCAAGAGGTGCGGACGTACTGGGTCTATGCGGAGATGACCAACATCTCGACCAATGCCCGTATGTGGATGGGCGAGAACAGCGAGATCAAGAAGCTGGTAACAAGGCCCAAAAACAAGCTCTAAGCCGCAGCCATGAATTTTGGATTGTCCCGTTTGCCGCGCTCCGCTTTCCGTCCCGCATCCCGGTTTGCCTTGTGGCTTGCCGGGGCGTTGGTGCTCCTCTTTCTTGCCTCATGCGCGACCCGGTCCGATGCTTACCAGTCGGTCGATAGCCATGTCGAGGCGGGGGCCTATGCGGAAGGCGCGGCGGCGATTGCCCAGGCGCAAGAGTCGCACAAGCCCCTCTATCCTGCCAAAAACGCGGTGATGCTCTTCCTCGACAAGGGGATGCTCGACCATTATGCGGAGAACTACGAAGCGTCCGCTACCGGGCTGGAAGAGGCGGAACGGCTCATCACGGAGGCGTACACCAAGAGCGTTACGCAGGAGATCGGGACGTTTGTCCTCAACGACAACACCCGCGAATATGCGGGCGAGGACTACGAGGACATCTATCTCAACGTGTTTAACGCGCTGAACTACTACAACCGGGGCGATGTCGAGGAAGCGCTCGTCGAGGTGCGGAAGATCAACGAGAAGTTGCAAGCGCTGACCGTGAAGTATGCGGCGAGCATCGACAAGGCCAAACAGTACGCCGACGAGAACGGCGGCTATTCCGGCGCGGACGAAGAAAAGTTTACGTTTACCGACTCCGCCCTCGCACGGTACCTTGCGGCCCTGTTCTGGCGCGGCACCGGCCACAGCGACGATGCCCGCATCGACCTTGACGCGCTCGCCGAAGCCTACCGCCTCGCCCCGCAGGTCTACGACAACCCCCTGCCTTCGTCGGTGCAGGACGAATACCAGACCCCGAAAGGGGAGGCGCGGCTCAACCTCCTCGCGTTTACCGGTCTTTCGCCCCTCAAAGAGGAAGAAGTTCTCTATATCCCGCTACCGTTTCCCTTCCCCAACAACACAACGAAAATCGCGTTGCCGGTGATGAGTTTCAGGCCCACACAGGCGGTTCATGTCGAGGCGGTCATCGACGGCACGGAACGGCTCACGCTTGAACTAGTCGAGGACATGGGTAAGGTGATGGAGGAGACCTTCAAGGCCCGGCGCACGCTCATCTATGTGAAAACCGTCGTGCGTACCATTGTGAAAACCGCGACTGCGGCGATTGCCCAAGCGGCGGTCACCGAGGAGAACGATGTCGGCTGGGGACTGCTCACGGGACTCGCGGGGAGGCTCTTCACCGAAGGCACCGAATCCGCCGACACCCGCAGCGCGCGCTACTTTCCCCGTTACGCCTTTGTCGGCGGGGTCAACCTTCCCCCCGGCGAGCACACCGTCACCCTCAACTTCTATGCGGGCGGCAACATCATCATGACCGTCCCGAAAACCGTCAACCTGCGGGAAAACCGCCTCAATCTGGTGGAAGCCGTATGCTTACAGTGAATAAGGTGGGGGGAAGTCTCCCCCCTGCCTCCAGCCAACACAAAACAGCACGTCCGGTACCGGGCTTGCCGTTTTGCGCCGTCTTCCGGCACCCCCCTCTACGGGGGGCTCCGCCCCCCGTAACGCCCCCCGGCTTTTCCGGCAGCAAAAACGTAGCCATCGTTTTAATTGTTTTCATGGCGGCAATGTTCTCCTCCTGCGCAACGACAACGGGGACACAAAAAGGCGGGACGCCAAAGGACGGAACACCTCGCTGGGTATTCGACCTCAAGGCCGTCTATCCCGACCGTGAGTGGCTTGCCGTGATCGAACAGGCCGGAAGCCGCCAGAACGCCGAGTCTGCGGCGGTAGACGCGCTCGCCCGCATCTTCCGTACCGACGTGTTGGGCGTAACCAACGCCTACAGGGAATACGCCCAGACCGTCACCAGCGCGAAGAAGAAAAAGATCGCCTCGATGAACGAGATCAACGAATCGCACGAATTCGCGCAAAACGTAACGACAACCGCCTTCGTGTCCGGGCTGGTCGGGGTCGTCACCGAATCTGCCCAAGATCACGACGGAATCTGGTGGGCCAATGCCCGCATGAACCGCGCCGAATGCGCCGCCTTCTACGAGAAGACCGTGCGGGAAAACGAGCGGATCATCGCCGACCTCCGCGCCGATGCGGAACAGCACCCCGGAACGCTTGACGCCTATGCCGATCTTCGCTTCGCCGTCGTCGTCGCCCAAGTAACCGACGACCTGCAATCCAAACTCGCCATCCTCGACTCAGACGCGGCCCGGCGCGGGGTACGTTACGGCAACACCGACGCCCTTCGCGCCGAAGCGCTGACCATCGCCCGTTCCATCGTGGTTGACGTGCAGGTCCACGGCGACGAAAGCGGCCGCCTCGCAAACGCGCTCACGGCCTTTCTCACCCAGCAGGGTTTTCGCAGAGGCCCGGACGGCGAGTACACCCTCGCGACCGAATACACGGCGGAAAGCATCGACCTCCCGAACAACCGGGGCTACCAATACGTTCGCTATACGTTTCAGACAGCGTTGCGGGACCGCGCCGGAAAAGACGTTTTCGCCTGGTCCGAAACCGGTCGCGAAGGCCATATCAGCGAAGCGGACGCGCGTCAGCGGGCCTTGCGGACAGCGGAAACCGCCGTCACGGAAGGCGGCTTCGCCCAAGCATTCGCGGCCAGCCTCGATTCGCTGTTGTAGGGAAGCCTTAAGAAGAAATGAGCGCCCGCGTGTGTGAGGTGGAAAATGGATAATGATAGGAGGGGCGCGAGCAGCCTCCATGCCCCATGCATTTTCAATTTCCCATTCTCCATTCGACATTCGCCCCTGCCCCGCGCAATGCGCGGGGAATTGAAAATGACAAATGGAGAATGGAAAATGATCGGAAGGGTGCGAGCAGCCTCCATGTCCATGCATTTTCCCTTTTCAATTCTCCATTTTCCATTCGCCCCAAAGGGGCGCGGGCTGCCGCACGATTTTCCCAAGTGGAATCTTGTGTACTATCATTACCAGATATGGAGTGCGGAGGGGCCAAACGGCGAAGCGTCGGTGCTCGACCGGGCGTTGCGGAAGCTGGCGGATCTCTAGCGCGCAAGCGGCGGGCCGCATCCGTTTGCCGTATTGCCCCAACGGTGGATTGCCCCGCGCAACTTTGCGTGGCTGGAAAAAAACGGGCGCCTTTGGAAAAACGGCGAGCGCAAGCCCCACAACACGCTGCAAATGACGGTTCTTGCGTTTGCATCCCTGTTGCCGAGAAGATTTTGAACTGGCCCTAAGAGGAAAAATGGTATGAAAAAGACGGCTTATCGGTTTCGTTTGACGGCACTGGCGGTACTTGCAGTGCTAGCGATGGTGTTTGCGGCGTGTGAAAATCCGAGCGGCGACGTCGGCGACGGGTATCCGGCCTTGATCGGGCCGGTGTCTGCCAGGAGCGAAGACGGAACGCCCCAGGTGGGGCTTGCCATCACCGCAGACACCGGCGGGCTTTACGGAACGGGCGCGTTCACCTACCAGTGGCAGCGCGGCGGGACGGCGGGCGGCAATTTTACCAACATAGATGGCGCAACCGAGGCGAGTTATACGCCGGTTGCCGGGGACGTGGGAAAGTATATCCGCGTCGTGGTCGGCCTGGCGGGGTATTCAGGGACCCAGACGAGCGCGGCGGCGGGGCCGGTGCTACGGGCCGGCGTGACCAACCTTACCGCAACCCCCGGCGACGGGCAGGTAACGCTCAAATGGACCAACCTGGCGGACGCGGATCTTGACCACATCGAGATAACGTGGACGTGGACCGACTGGGCTATCACGCTGCCCGTTACCAAAGGGACGCAGACCAAGACCATCTCAAGCCTTATCGGCGGGACCGACTATACCTTCACGGTGAAGGCCGTGGACGGCGCGACACCCCCGAACAAGAGCGGCGAGGCAAGCGTCAGGGTAATTATCCCCCTCTCCAGCGTTGACGCAGTTACGGCCTATCTCTCCGGCGGCACGATCGGTGCCCCCATCCCCTTGCCGGTGATCCTTGACCTCTCAGAAGACTGGACGGCCCTGTTAAGCGCGATACAGAGCGGGGACAAGTACGTCGCTCTTGACCTGTCGGCCTGCACGAGCGACACGGAGTTTGACCCCGTGAACGATACCACCGTAGACAAGGTCGTCTCCCTGGTCCTGCCCGATGCGGCGACAAGCATCAAGTCCAACGGTGGCCCAGCCTTCAGGGACTTTACCAACCTGACCCGTGTCAGCGGGAACAACATAGTAACGGTGGACTATTCCGCCTTCCACGATTGCGCCCAACTGGCCACGGTGAACCTCCCGGTGGCGACAACCATCGGCGATTCCGCCTTCTCCGGTTGCATCCGACTGGCCACGGTGAACCTCCCGGCGGCGGAAACCATCGGCGATTACACCTTCTCCGGTTGCATCCAACTGGCCACGGTGAACCTCCCGGTGGCGGAAACCATCGGCGATTACGCCTTCGCGGGTTGCACCCAACTGGCCACGGTGAGCTTCCCGACGGCGACAACCATCGGCGGTTCCGCCTTTCTCGGGTGCACCCAACTGGCCACGGTGAACTTCCCGGCGGCGACAACCATCGGCGAGGAGGCCTTCCGCCATTGCACCCAACTGGCCACGGTGAGCCTCCCGGCGGCGGAAACCATCGGCGCGGGCGCCTTCGACTATTGCACCCAACTGGCCACGGTGAGCCTCCCGACCACTTTGATAGAAATCGGCGTCAACCCCTTTGTCGGTTGCACCAATTTGACCACCATAGAGGTCGCTGCTGACAATCCCAACTATAAGAGCGAAAACGGTATGTTGCTGAATAAAACCGGCACTACCTTGATTGCGTGCCCCAGTGCTGCCAGCACGGTAACATTGGACACGGAATTGAACACGGTAACGACCATCGGCTGGAGGGCCTTCTTCGGTTGCACCCAACTGGCCACGGTGAACCTCCCGGCGGCGGAAACCATCGGTGCGGGCGCCTTCGACAGCACCGGCGGCAAGACCCTCACCGTGACCCTGGGCAGCACGGTTCCCACGCTGGGGGCGGGGATATTCAACGATGTCTCCGCTAAAACCGTTACCGTCAAGGTTCCTTCCGGCGCGGAAGCGTGGAACGGCATACCCGGAACCTACAACGAGACAAGCAGTTACACTGCCAACTGGGGCAACGGCTTCCGGGGCGGAGGCTGGACCGAGTCGGCCTTTGCTGAAAATAGCGAGATTAATATCAACAATAAGATCGCGCTGACCGTCAAGACATATTGAGTAAACAGGGGGAACGCGGGCGGTGATTCCGCTTCTATCTGAGGCTTACCAGATAACAGGCCGAATGTCGAGTTTTAAGGATTCACCGGCATATCCAAAAGAAGAGCTGGAGATTCTAAGAACGGACGGAGCAGGAAACTGGCAATGCTGTAAAAATAATGCCGGAATAATCCGGTCATTCCCCGGGCCCAGTGGTACACGAGCAGAAACCACTCTTTCAGAACACCCCACACAGTCTCTATACGGCTCCGTTGCCTGAACAGTACTTTATAACACCAAACACCAAAGTGCCGGGGGTGTTGCGGACGCAAACCCTACGGGTTTGCTTCGGGTGTTGCGGGCGGGCTCGCTTTCCGAAACTCCACACCTTGATCCCGCCGAGATACGGGGGCGTTGCGGGGGGCTGGGTAAAATACAACAGCAAGTGCAACAGTTGGGAAGGAAATAGACCGCAAGAGAACCAGCGTGTAGAATAAGGTTGAGAACCAAAACACGGAGGGAAATCATGCGATCATATCATCATTTTAGCGAACCGGAGCGTCTTTGTCTGCAAATCATGTGGATGCGGGGGGACGGTGTGAGGGCGATAGCGGCGGTGCTGGGACGCAGCCCGTCAAGCGTCAGCCGGGAGCTGC
>JAISZQ010000113.1 GCA_031269165.1 Spirochaetaceae bacterium | reverse complement strand
TTTTGGCAATTTCTTCCAAAACGACCTTGGCATTGCGTTTGTTAATTCCTTGTGCTACAAGGAATTAATAAATCAGATTCGGTCTTGTCCGTGCAGGAAATTCCCCAAACGGATTTTTCCGACAGTCTCAACGCGTGGTTTGCGTCTGTTGCGTGTTTTTTTCTGCCTCTGAAATTCTCCGGGTTTCTTTATCGGCGCGGGGTATTCGGGGGTACGGGAAGAGTTGCCACCGTCAACACATTAAGAATGAGCCTGTTCCAAAACTAATTGACTGTGCGCTAACCGCGCACGGTTTTGGAACAGGCTCGGTTCATAAAGGTTCGTGAGGTTCTCTGGTTCCTTTTCCATGATCCCTTTGCGCGGCGCAACGGGGCCTGTTGTCCTGCCAAATGCAGGTTCAATCGGCCAGCGTGATGGTGAATCCCGTCGCCGCCGTCCACCAGAAAACATCGGCAGGATAGACAAACGGGTAGGGAACCTCGCCTTTTATGTGCCACGAGAGGCGGTTTGACATACGGAGAATCACTTCGAGACCCGCAAAAAGCGCCGTTGTCCGCGCCGCATCCACATTGGTCATGTCAAATTCCATCTCCTCATACCCAAAATCGAGATTAAGCGTCCACATCCTGTTTTTGTCGTAAATTCCGGCATGAAAAAAATAACGGATAAGCGAGTCCCGCACCAGCAGGGTCTCGGTACGTTTTTCTTCCATCTTTTTGGCATCATAATAGAATCCGGCGATCAGATCCTGTGTCCAGTACCCGGCGGACAATCCACGATAGGCATAGTCAATAGCGCCAATGTCACTCAAATCTGCCTGAAACGTCATGATCGCCTTTCCCTCCACGAAAAACAGGCCGGGCAGTTCGATCCCGGCGATTGCAATGAGGGCTGGATTTAAGATTTCATTCCCGTATTCAGAATAATGAAAAAAACTTCCGGCGCCGAGCTTAAAAATGCTCAGCCGGAACGCGGCTTCTCCCGAAAGATAGTACCGCCAAAGACTGTCGCGTCCCAGATCAAAACTATAATGTATATTTTCAGCAAAATCACCGCTTAACCGAACGCTGCCGATCCTCGTGGATATTCGATCGTTCATTTCAGGAGGCGGCGTTGTTGTTGTTTTGTCGGTCATAAAGTTCGTCATGCCGCCCATTATGGTCAGATCGTGTGGAAAAACAGCAGCCGGCATCAGCACGATAAAACATATCCAGCATACTCGTTTGCGGAAAAAGGCTCCCGTGAAGGCTCCGGCAATCGAGGATTTCCTCTCGCTTGGCTGTCTGCTCAGGTTTCCGTTTAGGACAGAATCCGTTTTCCCAGCTCCTCGGCATGGGGAACAGACAACAAGACCTCGCTCCAGTTGACAAACATCCCTTCCCGCTCCATCACGCGCATCAGGTTTGCCAGTGCCTTTCCCGTAAAGGGATAGGTTTTCTTGAGAAAGGCCGCGCTCTTTTTTCCCGACAGACTCGCCGCCCCGCGTAAAACCTGACCCAGCGCGTCAGGCAACTTGCCCCCAAAGAGGCTCGTCTGTTCCGCCGCCACGATAATGTAGTCAAACGCGGGAAGCCGCCGCCCGTCCTCCGCATAGCCGTCAATGACTTCCACCCGGTGCCCCATCGATTCCACGCCCTTAGCCAAGGCGGCAACATAATCACGCGGCGGTTTCCGTTCGGCGGGAACACTCACAATGGCAACTCTCATACTAAGACCTCCGGTAAATCTGTTCTATATCACGGTTTTTCACGACAAGCACGGAAACTTTGGAGTTCACCTGAATTTCACGGTGCGTCTGCCCGACAATATCACGCGGATCGCGGTCTTTTTCCCAGCCGCCCAGAATGATCAAGTCGGCGCCTTTTTCCTGCGCGGTCGTCATAATCTCGGTGGACACATTGCCAAACCGCAACACCTTGTCAAGTTGCACCCCGCGCGCCTTTGCCAGTTCCTCAACGAAAGCCAGATACCGGCGCCCGTTTTCTTCGAGACTCGTCGCGTAGTCATCACTTTCCTCCGCGAGAAAGATTTTGGAAAGAGAAAGCTGTTTCAGCGTCGCGGTATCAACAACGTACACCCCGGTGAGTTTACAGCGGTAGAGTTTCGCCATGACGATAGCGTAACGAGCCGCGTTCACCGACGCGCCCGAACCGGAGACTGCCACGAGGATATGTGATAAAAGACCGTCTTTCATTACCGTACCTTCTTCATTTATTATTCTTAAACCCTTTTGTAAGAGTCTGTTCAAAATCTCCTCAAAGTCTGTTTAAAAACCCAGCAAAAGGGGGAATCGGCAAGTTGCCGCGCCTTCCCCCTCGCTCCGGTCTACGCCCTACGCTACCCCCTTCAACGGGGGTCAGACCCCCGTAACGCCCCCGAATCACCGCAAAGAAAAAACATCACGGGGTTTTGGAACAGCCTCAAAATATAAAAACGGTCCACAGATTACGCAGATTAACGCGGATTTAATCCCCGTCCGCTCCGCTCACCGCTCATACGTTTTTTATTCGCGAATGTACGCGAAAAATTTATTAAAACGAGCATAATGTATTATAAAATAGCATTGTCATTGATGGAGTTTAGTTCAAATTAAGTCCAAAATCTGGAAATCGACCGAATAACTACATAAATTTTTTGTCAAAACCACTTGACCGTTTTTGCAAAGAGGCTTATAGTATAGATATGTCGTGTTTCGCACAAGCTGGTGTACGTTAGACGAGATGGAAGTCGTATATAAGGAGTTAGGCGAAACTTTTTTGCGCCAAATTTGTCGTTGCAGACGCCATCCGTGGTACTTGGAATTTTCTAGAATTTATAAAAAATTTTCACATAAAGGTATTGACAATATGATTATTAGTATCGTATGATATTATAAGAGTCTAGGAGGTTATAATGTTTTTGGGAAATTTGGCTGAAAATGAAAAAAGGGCTTTTCTGTGCCTTGCGGACAAGGTATTGAAAGCTGATAATATAGTCGCAAAAACAGAATTGAGTATGTTGCGCGCTTTTGCTCAAGAGATGGGACTTTCTGAAACAAACAGTAACCTATCGGAAGATGAAGCATATACAATTTTAGCTGTATCGGAAAACAAGACTAAAAGAGCCGTGTATGCGGAATTATTATCATTGGCATTTGTAGATAGCACATTTGAGAAAAAAGAAATTGAATGTCTAAAAAATATTCAGGGAAAATTTGGTTTGCCGGATGATTTTGCAAAAAAGGCCAATGCGTGGCTATCCTCTTATATGGAAAAAACGAAAGAAGGATTTGATCTAATCGAGGACGGCGTATAATGAATGATGAAGAAAGGCAAAACAAATTAAATGCTCTTTATCAATCTCAAAATAATATGTTTGACGGCAGAGTTTCTTTGTCCGAATATGAACAGAACCAATTACTATTAACACAATTTAACAAGAACACTCTTAATTTTGAAATTCCTGTTTTTGAAAGCATAGAAAAAATGCAAGAAATGGACGAATCTGTTTTTGCGAACTGGAAAATAGCGGATATTCCGGTAATGGTTGTTGCCGGAGGATTGGGAACATTATCTTCCGTATTGTTAAGAGACTTTTTCGCGAACTTGCATAATCACAATTGGGGGGAAAAGCCTACACGGGCCGGCGGACATTCCGAGGAAAATATTGACTGGGTTCCCGACGCGAAAAAGCCCGGCGGGGTTGGGCATCGCTGGCAATTCGGGCATGATTTATTCAATCCCTTTGAGGTTGACTGGAATCAATATAAAGACCTAGCCAGTCAGGGCGGAGGTTTTATTCCCGCATGGTTAAAAACGCCTTTTCTTTGGCTTAAGCACTTATTGCAGGATACCTTTTCAAGAGAAGGCTTGCCGTTACCCGGTAATTCTTTACTGCGTTATTTTCTCAACCCGGCGCAACAAAGGGAAATCCTGCAAATTCTTGGGACAATTAAAATGCGGGACATTGCGGGAGCGGGAATAACAAATGTTGTTATGGGCGCTTATGTGTGGGGAACGGAAAAAGATTTTAAGCGGGTTATCTTCAAACCGAATTACCGCGGGTTTTCCCTTATGTTGGGGGCAAATCTTATTACCCTATTATCAGGTTTATTGGTGCCACCACCGCTGACTTCTTTTAATTGGGGGACAATTCCGGTAATAGGGTATTATTCTTTTCAGTTAATAAAACTGGAAAAAGAAGTAAGAAGGCAACTAAAAGCACGGGACGCGTTGCTTGATAAAAATCAGGCGGCTTTATTACGCAATAACATTGCGTTGGAAAATGCCGTTTTGATGAATGATGAATATTATGATGAATTTGTAAGATATGAAAATGATATTGTCAATTTTAATATGCAGACAATAGTAAAACATGAAACGTTAAAAAAACAACTTTTGTTGGAAGGAGTATAATTATGCCAATTCCACTGTTAGTAGCTATTGGCGCCGCCCTTTTAGCTGGTGGCGGTACCGGTGTCGGTGTCGGTATCTATAAAAACAACAAGTATAACAAGGCTCAAAAGGCATGGCAGGACGAGAAGCACGCCTTACAGGGACAGTTGGTTGAATATCAGACACAACTGCGGATGCGGGAAGAGCGTATATTGGAGTTACAGCAAAAACTTACCGAAAGAACAAAACAACTTGAGGAAACGACAAAAGAATTATATGAAACCGACCGTATGATTGAACTTTTGGAACAGCGGCATAAGGAACTAGAATCTTTTGTCAGAAAGTTTGTCGCTATCATTTTATTCCGTTATAGCAAGCACCGGGAAGAACTTAACGGAGTTGTGGGTGGAATAGCCAAAAATCAGGAAGAAAAAAACCGTATTCTTGAATTTATTGCGCAGGCAAAGAAACAAAATGTTGCAACCGAAGCGGAAATTCAAAAAGAAACGCAGGAAGGACAATATTATGAAAACGAAATAAAAACTATCGGTAACAAAATCAAGGAAATGGAGGCATAATATGCGCGCATACAATAAGAATTTAGATGAGTATTATTCTCCAGACGATACGCCGGAATTATATCTGACCGATGAACAAATTAACGGCGTTTTGAATTCATTACCTCATATTGACAAACCAGCCGAAATAAACGTTAGAGAGGCAATAAAAGAAATTGAAACAATTAACCGTGAAGAAAAATTGGGAAATATTTTGCCAGCGGAATCAAGCGTGAAAATAAGAAACATCTCAAATGGTCTTTTACAGAAATATGGCTTTTGGCCTTATGTAACAAAAACTTTTGAATTGTTTTATAAATCGTTTGAACAATGATCAGGTTTATATAGAAAATATTATGGTATTAAACGTATTGCGGTAACGCCCTGCGCCATCCATGGCTCAGGGCGATTGGGTAATAGGGGCAAAAAAACATCGCATAACGAGACTGTCGGATTAGTCGCTTTTGGGACAGGGATGTATCCCCGGCAAACCCGTGACATACATTCTGCGCGGACGAAGGGGATTGCGCGAGGCTGTCCCTCCGGGCTTGTGGGGGATGGCCGTCTGCTGGCGGATGGGGATGAGGGTCCACGGATGGCACCATACATGGCGGCGCGGATTACGCGAATTTAAACGGATAAGCGCGGATGGGAGGAGGGAAGGCGCGAGTGACAGGTAAGAGTGTCATTGCGAGTGGAATGCGGCAATCCAGTGAAAAGATAGGGTCCGCGAATGAACGCGAATAGACGCGAATATTAACCGCGAACGGGATTACGGGGAACCACAGATTACGCGGATTAACGCGGATCTTTGTATCAAAGCCCTCTTAAATCTGTGCCGCCCTTTGACGCAATCTGTGGACAAAAATCCTTCATTTGTTGACAGTGCTGTCCCACCGGGTATTGCTATTGTTAGTATAAAGTGATTATTATTATTTGTAAAATACTATTTAGCAAATTATTGTAATAGGTTTTTTATTATGGAGAGTACTATGACCAGCAGACAATTGACCGTGACCAGCAGACAGCTTGAATACATTCTGGCGATCGCGGAACAGGGGAATATTACTCAGGCGGCGCAGAAACTCTATATCAGCCAGCCGTCACTCAGCAGTGTGCTTGCCCACGTCGAGGATATTGCGGGGGCCAAGCTCTTTGACCGGAGCCTTTCCCCCATGCCCCTGACCTATGCGGGCGAGCTGTATGTTCAGATGGCTCAAAAAATATTCGCCGTCACGGAAGAGTTCCGGCGTCAGGTAGACGATATTCGTAACGAGTTGACCGGACGCCTCAACATCGGTTGCGGCCCTTATCGTTCTCCACTCATCATTCCGGCCATACTCCCGGTACTGGTCAAATTACATCCGGGCGTACAGTACAAAGTGACTGAGGATTCTTCTTCTGTTCTTGAAGAACAACTGCTGACAGGCGTTCTCGATGTCATTTTCAGCGTGGGAAAACTGAAAAACCCCGCCGTAACCTGCACCGCGCTGGTAAAAGAGGAAATGCTGCTACTCTCTCCAAAGGATATGCGCCTCCCGTTTCCGTGCCAGCCAAACAGCAAAAACGCGCACTGTATCGACCTGCAAAAAGCCGGCCAACTCCCTTTCGTACTGATGAAACAGGGACACCAGTTGCGGGTTATCATCGACAGGATTTTCGCGGATGCGGGGTACATCCCCAATATTATCCTTGAAACCAGCAGTTGGGAGACGTGCCTCCGCATGGTCGAAGCCGGTATCGCGCTGACCATACTGCCCAACGCCCGGAGCGACGTCATCGGCATTTATGAAGAACGGATCCACAAATACCGTCTGAAGGGTGATTACTACCAGCACATTTTTTTATGCTACCGCAAGAACGCCTATTTTTCCAAAGTGATGACCGAATTCATCAAGATCGCCCTTTCGGTATTTTCAGAAAACGATGGTCATAGCCGCGAAACCCCAACAGAAAGGGAAGAATTAAAAAAGTAAAAAGTAAGGTTTTCTCTTACTTTTTACCTCTTACCTCGTTCACCGCCCTTTCGTCATTGCGAGCGAAGCGAAGCAATCCCGTGTGAGGGCAATTCGTTTTTAATAACCGCAAGGTTCCGCAGGTACCCCCGCGCGAACGACACGAACGGAATAGCGCAACTTTCATTTCTCTGTCCGTTTTCATAGCAAAGGGTGAGCGAGGTTGTGGGCTAAAGGCCCGTTGAGATTCGTGGTTCATTATCCATTTTCAATTCGCGCGAAGCGCGCATGGATTGCTTCGCCCGCTCTACCGAGCGGCCCGCTCGCAATGACGGACGTATTTGTTCGTGTGGTTATTAAAAATTGCTATGCGTTTATTCTTGCCTTTGCCTCATAACGCCAAAAATGTCTCGCCGCTCTCTTTTCGGGCGGTCTTTACAACCGAAGGGCAATGCCAGTTTTTCCCGTCAAACAGGTCGGCAATGGTCAGTATCTGTATTCGCGGGTATTGTACCCCCTGGTATTCATAAAATCCCGCTGCGTCCGCTTCCTGCTTCATCGCCTTGGTCGGTTCTTTCAGGCACATAAACCCGGCCAGTTCCGTTCCTTTTTCGCGCTCAAGAACGCCCCTCAAGTCCCGTATGTCTCCGGGTTTAATACTTCCGCCTTTTACCGACAAGACCATACTGGACAAAACAGTGCCGGCCTCAAAATATATTCTTCCGTCGATCCCCTTGTCGGCGGTCTTTTTATTGGAACAAAAACCTCCCGTCTTTTCAACAGCCCAGTATTGAAATTGAAACGGGTCCTGTTCAAAGAGATATTGCGCCTGTTCGGCTGATTGCGGAATACCTTCAATAGTATATTCAACATTCTCGGCGAAACCGTATTTTTTTATTCTGGTATCCTGAATCAGTTTTATCGAGTGTATCGCAATGTCGCAGCCTATCCATTGCCGGTGATTTTTTATAGCCGCCTCAACCGTCGTGCCGCACCCGCAGAACGGATCAAACACCACGTCGTTCTCTTTTGACGACGCTTGAATTATCCTTTCCAACAAGGCGATCGGTTTTTGTGTGGGATAGCCTAAGCGTTCTTTGGACGAAGCGTTAATAAACGGTATTTCCCAGACATCCCCCATTCGTCGGCCCTCCGACAGATAAATTTTATATGGCTCCGCTCCTTTGCGTTTTTGCCAGCGAAACCATTTTCCGTCTTCATCCTGTTTGTAATGGCTGTCGTTTATTCCCGATTTTGCGCCGTAGTCTTCCCGAATATCATTGAAAGTGTAATCATCTGTTTTTGAGTACCAAAAGAGCACATCGTGCAACTTCTGAAATTGCCCGCTTTTGGCGGTATAACGTTTGTAATGCCAAATGATCTCGTTTCTGAGGTGATTTTGCCCGAAAATGCCGTCCATCACTATTTTGAGATAATGGCTTGCCGTGGGGTCGCAGTGCAAATAAAGAGAACCGGTCGGTTTTAAAATACGGTGCATTTCTATCAGTCTGATAGTCATATACACCAGATACGCCAAGAGCCGGGGGTTGGCGTTTTGTAACGCCTGCGCCAAATAATACCAGAATTGAACAACATCGTTTTGAATGCCGTATTTCCGCATGATGTCCGGTATATCACGGGCTATTTGAGATTTTTCATAGTCAAGTTCCCACGTATCGCAAAACGCCTCTATTTGTTCGGGGATGGGCAGTCCGGTCGTATTCTTGTAGAGAAGGTTGTAACTTCTATTGCTGTTAAAAGGAGGGTCAAGATATATTAAATCCACACTTTCGGCGGTCATTTTCCGCATAATGCTCAGATTATCGCCGTAAAACAACTTGTTCATACGAATATAGTAGCATCTTTTGAGAAATAATCAAGGGAGGACGGCGCGCGTTGCGCGAATGGAAAATGGATAATTGAAAATGGAAAATGAATGCGCCGTGTTGTGAAGGTCGTCATTGCGGGGCGGCGGCAACATAGTTGCCGTTAGCGGCGAAGCAGGCTCAACGCTTCGCGTTGAGCGGAGGAGTTTGCTTCGCAAACTCCAACACAAGGCCTTTCCCGTCTGGATTGCTTCGGGCTCCGCCCTCGCAATGACACTCTTAGCATTTTCAATTATCCATTTTTAATTTTCAATTCGTGCGAAGCGCGCCTGCCATATCTTGCGTGAAAAAACTCGACAAAAATTTCCATTGCGGTTTTGCCGGGCCGTGTTACTATTGATACGATAAAGATTTGTGGATACTATTTGAGGCTGTTTCAAAACCTCACGTTTTGACAGGCTTATTCGTTAGGTGATGTGGCTGGTTATGGGAATGGAAGAAAAAGAAGCGTTGACGGAAAAAATTGCTCTCGAAATGATTGGGGTGACCAAGCGGTTCCCCGGCGTGACGGCGTTGGATGACGTTACCCTCCAGGTGAGGCGGGGGACGGTGCACGCGCTGATGGGCGAGAACGGGGCGGGGAAGTCCACGCTGATGAAGTGTCTCTTCGGGATGTACCAGATGGACGCGGGGAAAATTATTCTCAACAGTGAGGAGCGGTCGTTTGAGAACGCGCGGGACGCGATGAACGCGGGGGTCTCGATGATCCATCAGGAGCTTTCCAATGTACCCAAGCGGTCGGTGGCGCAGAATATATGGCTGGGGCGTGAGCCGCTTAACAAGTTTCATCTGATTGACCACCGGAAGATGGTGGACGATACGCGGGAACTGTTGTCCGGGCTGAACTTCAATTTTAATCCCAACGCGGTGATGGGCAGTCTTTCGATCAGCCAGCAGCAGGGGTGCGAGATCGCCAAGGCGGTTTCCTATGACGCGACGGTCGTGGTGATGGACGAGCCGACGAGCTCGCTCACCGAAAACGAGGTGGCGCATCTCTTTGAAATCATCCGCGAACTCCGCGCGTCGGGGGTCGCCATCATCTATATCTCGCACAAGATGGAAGAGATTTTTCAGATTGCCGACGAGGTGACGGTGATGCGCGACGGGCGGAAGGTCGGGGTCTATCCGATTGACGCCATCGACAGCAACAAGCTGATCTCGCTGATGGTTGGCCGCGACAATACCGAACGGTTTCCCCCGGTGGAATCGGTTATCGGGGATGTCTGTCTTGAGGTGCGGCATCTTTCCTCGCCAAACCCGCGCTCCTTTCGGGACATCAGTTTCGAACTGCGCAAGGGGGAGATTCTCGGTGTGGGCGGGCTGGTCGGGGCCCAGCGGACGGAACTGGTCGAGGCGGTCTTTGGCGCGCGTTCCATCGCGTCGGGCGAGGTGCTGGCCAATGGCAAGCCGCTTAAAAGAATCACGCCCCAGAACGCGATTGAGGCCGGGATCGGCTTCATCACGGAAGATCGGCGTTCGTCCGGCATCTTTCCGTTGCTTGACGTTACGAAGAACACGACGATCTCTTCGCTCGGTGATTACCGGAACAAGGTTGGCCTCCTTGACCATGCGTCGTTGAACGAGGCCGCCGAGCGTTACAACCGGAAGTTGCGGACGAAAACGCCGTCGATGAAGACGCTGGTGCAAAACCTTTCGGGCGGCAACCAGCAGAAGGTGATCCTTTCCCGCTGGCTTATGACGTTGCCGGACATTCTCATCATGGACGAGCCGACGCGGGGCATCGACGTGGGCGCGAAGTTCGAGATTTACCTTATCATGGGCGAACTGGTCAAGGAAGGGAAGGCGATTATCATGGTATCGAGCGAGATGCCGGAACTGCTCGGCATGAGCCACCGGATCATGGTGTTGTGCAATGGCCGTCTGACCGGTATTCTGCGCAAAGAGGAAGCGACGCAGGAGAAGGTGATGACGCTGGCGACGCAGTTTGCGTAGAATAAGGTGCTCCAAAACCACTGCCGGTAGTCAGGCGGGGGTGTTGCGGGGTTTTAGGGGCGGAGCCCCTAGGAGAGGGGGTAGCGGATGACCAAACGGAGGGAGGTGCGGACGCGCCTTTAGGCGTGGACGTATCGACCGGAGAGCGGGCAGGAGCGAGGGGGAGACTTCCCCCACCTATTCTTTATTAGACTGAAGGAGGCCGTTATGGGCTTGGACAAAATAAAAGGCAGGGAGTTTCTCGCCAAATACACCACGTTTGTTACGTTTGTCGCGCTGGTGTTCGTGCTCGGTGTTCTCACGGGCGGGCAGGCGCTCACGTGGTCGTCGATTAAGACGCTCATCATTGCCGAGGCGGTACGCGCCTTCGCGTCTCTGGGCGTGGGGATGATTATCATCACGTGGGGTATCGACCTCTCCATCGGCTATGTGGTGTGCCTGTGCGCCTCGGTGGCGGCCTCGTTCGCGCAGATTCCCGAATACGAGTCGGCGCTCTACTTTGGCAGGAGTTTTCCTTTCTTCATGCCGATTCTCGCCGGGCTTGTCGCGGGCGGGCTTTTCGGGCTCTTGAACGGGGTACTGGTCGCCTATGGGCGGCTTCCGCCGTTTATTGCTACGCTGGGAACGATGTCCCTCGCGCGGGGCGTCCAGTTGATCTACACGAAGGCGCAGATCGTCGGCAGTCTCAAGCAGGGGTTCAAGGACATCGCGCAAAAATCCATCGGGCCGGCATCTTTTCAGATACCGTTGCTGGGGATCTATGTCGCGGTGGCCGCTGTCCTTGTCTGGGTCTTCCTGAAACACACGAAGCAGGGCACCCACTTCTACGCGATCGGCGGCAATCCGCAGGCGGCGCGGGTGTCGGGGATCAACGTGGAAAAAGACTTGGTGTGTGTCTACTTCTACGCCGGGTTGCTCTACGGGATCGCCGGGGTGTTACAGGCAAGCCGCCTGGGTCTGGCTAACGCGCTCACCGCAAACGGCATGGAACTTGACGCGATCGCGGCGGTTACGGTCGGCGGCGTCTCGCAGACGGGCGGTGTGGGGACGGTGGGCGGCATGATTATCGGCGTGTTCACGATGGGGCTCATCAACTATGGCATGAGTTTTCTGTCGATCGATTCCTACTACCAGCTTCTTGTGAAGGGCGCGATCATTCTTATCGCCGTGTTCTTTGATATGAAGAAGTATGCGAAGCGAGCATAGTTGTTTGGCGTGCTGTGTGGTGGGTGAATCTTTGGCGCCATTTGGTAAGGGAACGGGTCGATGTGCCGGGTGAATCTTTGGCGCCATTTGGCAAGGGAACGGGTCGATGTGCCGGGCGAATCTTTGGCGTCATTTGGTAAGATAGCGGGTCGATATACAACCAGATGAAATAGCCGCGCCAAGCAACACGCCTTCTTGGGACGGGTAGTGTTGAGCGGGCGGTTGCCGATGGGGGTAGCGATACCGCATGGCACGTTTTTTTGGGCGGGTGCTGTTGAGATAGCGTGTCGATGTGCCGGGTGAACACCACCTACAGGCGGCTGTGCTACCGGCGTGACGTACGGTCTCAAGGTGGCGTACTGTTGCTTGATGTTGCCGTTTTGGGTAGCAATGCCGCCTTACGGTGGTGTTCACCCGGCGGGGACAACAATACCGAATAGTGCGCCTCTTGGAACGGGTACCGTTTAGCGAGCGGCAACCAACGGGGAAAGCAACACCGCAGAACACGCCTCTGGACGGGTACTGTTTAGCGAGCGGCAGTCGGCGGGGAGAGCAACACCACAGAGCACGCCCTTTGGAGCGGGTGCTGTTTAGCGAGTGGCTAGCGGTGGGGGTAGCAACACCACAGAGCACGCTTCTTGGGACGGGGACTGTTTAGCGAGCCTCTCTGTCATTGCGAGGCGCTGAGCAACGAAGCAATCCAGCAGACAACGCGAGTTGCCGTAGCAAGCTGTGGCTTACCGCGACCTCGCAATGACGAGGAGCCCTCCCCCGTGGGGCCGCTCAGAAAAAAAAGCCCTTCGCCAAACGGGGTGCCGTTCGGCGGAGGACTTGCCGGCTTTCGGCAAACAACGGTTCCCAATGGTACCCTTAGGGTAACACGGCAACACGTTTGCCAGGGGCAGACTTGTCCGCCCCCGCGCCGGGGACACGTTACGACTACTCCTTCACTCAGCCGGCAACATCGGTGCCGCCAGCGTTGGCATTCCAGTTGTAGGTATTGTTGAGCAAAGTGCCATAGGCACCCGTTTCCTTGGTGGAGGTACCACTGTAGAAATTGTTCCACGATTTACTGCTGAAGTCCGCTGTAAAGTTGCCGTCATCTTCCGTGAACGCGATAAAGCCCCTCGGCTGAAGAATAATCTTGGCGCCGGACTCGCCTAACAAGACGGGAGGGCCGCTTTCTTCCACCGGGGTCAGCAGTATCGTGAATCCGGTTTCGTTTAGTGGTGAGTTGGGGATAGTCAGCGTGCTGCTCACTCCAATCGTCAGTATCTGCGGAGTGAGAAGAAAGAAGAGCTTGTCGTTCGGCTGCTCGGCCACCTCAATGCCGTTAAGCGTCGCTTCGCCGTCGAGCCTAAACCCCGCGTTGTTGAAGGTGATTTTCGTCTCAGCAGTCGTAAGCAGGATTATCGGCGCGGCGTTTACGGCATTCTCGCCTGCGGTCACAGGCGCGTCGCCGACCACATAGTCCCTGTCGGTTGCGGTGGTCCCGTGGAGATACGCCTTGCCGCCCTTTTCAACGACGTTCACGCCATTCCCCGTGATATCGCCACCTTTGCCCCAGGTTGAGCCGCCTGACTCGATGGTGATCGTGCCCTCGTTCGTGCCGTCTGCCCCGTCCTCAAGGACGTATTCGCCCCCGCTTTCCACCACAATCTCACCAGACTGCGGTATGGTGAGCGTCCCCTCTACCGTGAGGGCGCCCGTCACGGTGAGTTCCGCCGTACTGTCAACGGAGAGGATTATCCCATCGGGCACGGCAAGCGTTACCCCGGCGGGAATCACAAACGGCTCAGCATCTTCAAGGTCCACGCCTTCCTTCAGCGTAACCGTTGTGCCGCTCGCCGTTGCCTTGCCGTTCAGTACGCCCGTGTTCGCCAGTTCATTCGTGGCCTTCTCCGCCTCGCTGAGCCCATCGGTATCGTCCGCATCCGTCGGGCAGCCCGTCAAGAATAATGACACGCCCAGAAGGGCGGTCAAACCGATAATAAAGAACTTTTTTGTCATAAAAGTTCCTCCTAAAAATAAAATAAGCTGATCCCCTACGGGGACAGCCCGGAAGCC